>JAOUFU010000321.1 GCA_029858035.1 Phycisphaerae bacterium | reverse complement strand
CGAGGACCACGAGCTGCCCCTGATTGATATCTCGGCCCGAATACGCACCGGTTCCATATACGAGCCGGCCGACAAAATCGGCCTGGCTTCCATTACAGGTATTGTGATGCGAACCGGCGGCACCACCAGCAGAACTGGCGATGAGCTCGACGAGCAGCTCGAGCGGATCGCCGCCTCGGTGGAAACCGGTATCGGTCTCAATTCCGGTTCGGCCTCCATGTCCGTCCTAAAGGAAGATATCGACACGGGACTTGCAATACTGGCCGATGTCCTGATGAATCCGGCATTCAGCGAGGACAAAATAATGCTCGCAAAAATACAACACCGCAGTGCGATTGCCCGCCGCAACGACAACGTCAGCTCCATAGCCATCCGTGAGTACGAAAAGCTTATTTACGGCCCCGAAAGCGTTTACGCCCGGCATACCGAATACGCGACCATCGAAAACATCACCCGCGATGACCTTGTCGCCTTCCATAAAAAATTCTTCAAACCCAACAACATTATGCTCGCCGTGATCGGTGATTTCGATACCAGCCAAATGATCAACAAGATTGAAAATGCCTTCGAAGGCTGGCAAAAGGCCGATATCGATTTTCCCGATGTACCTCAGGTCCGCTATGAATTCAAACCGACGGCCAATGTCGTTCGCAAGGAAGACATAAACCAGTCGAACATCTACCTGGGACACATCGGCGGGGTGATGAGCGACCCGGACTATTTCGCCTTGATAGTTATGAACAGAATTCTCGGCGGCGGCTTCACCGGCCGACTCTTCAAGAACATACGCTCCCGCGAGGGGCTTGCCTATTCGGTCTTCGGCTCGTATACCGCCAACTTCGATTTCCCCGGCGTCTTTTATGTCGGATGCCAGACAAAATCCGAATCCACCGTCTACGCCATCCGCGCGATGATAAACGAAGTCAAAAAAATGACCGAGTCCGAAGTCACCGATGAGGAATTGAACCTGGCCAAGGAAAGCTATCTCAACTCATTTGTTTTCAACTTCGACTCCAAGGGCGAAATTGTAAGCCGCCTGATGACCTACGCCTACTTCGGTTATCCGGAGGACTTCCTGATGAAAACGAAGGAAAACATCGAAAAGGTCACCAAGGCCGATGTCCTCCGCGTTGCCCGCGAGCATTTGAATCCAGACAAGATGCAAATCCTCGCTGTCGGTCGTCCCCAGGATTTTGACGAGCCGCTGTCGGTCTTCGGCCCCGTCAGCGAAATCGACATCGCCATCCCACCGCCTACACCGCCCAAACAATAACCACTATACTCTATCGGTTTTCCGGACGTAAGGAGCATGAATAGATCCTATACGAACAGGTTAGGAATCGATTGCAATTTTGGCCCGGATTGGGTAATCTAATGTAGTCGAAAGGAATAGAAATTTTGGACACTATTTTAGAAAATATAGAATATATAGTCATTCTCGTGGCTGTTGTTTTGTTGATATTTGCTCTGGTTCTTCTCCATAGGTCCCGGAAACGTATGTACTATGAAATAGCCGAGCGTGAGTGGGCCGTGGAGAAGTTACGTGAGGGCGATACGCTGTTGCGTACGGTCGTAGATTCAACCAAAGAAGCGATAATATCCATCGGGGAGGATGGATTGATAATCCTGTTCAATCCGGCGGCTGAAGAGATGTTTGGGCGCAACAAAATGGAAATGACAGGTAAGCCACTTGACTGTCTAATGCCCAAGAAGTACAGGGAAAAACATGTGCAATATGTGAATAGTTATTTCTCCACGGGCAAGCCCAACCGCGGAATCGGCAGGATTCTCGAACTGCCCGGTTTACGAAGTGACGGAAACGTATTCCCTATGGAAATATCACTTTCCGCAGGCAGACTTGGGGACAAACAGTTTGTTATTGCCGTCGCCCGCGACATCACAGAGCGCAAGAAGATAGATGATACACTGCGTCAGAGCGAAGAGCGTTTCCGGGAGGTTGCGGAACACGAGCAGGAATGGATATGGGAAGTGGACGCCGAGGGGATTTACACATACGCCAGTCCGGTTGTGGAGAAGATTCTTGGATACAAACCTGAAGAGGTCGTCGGCAAAAAACATTTTTACGATTTGTTCCACCCGGACAGGCGTGAAGAAATGAAAAAAGCGGCCCTTGAGGTGTACAACAAGAAGCAGCCCTTCCGAGAATTTCTGAATCTTAATGTTCACAAGGACGGCACCTCGGTCTGGCTTTCGACCTGTGGGGTCCCTATGCTTGATGAGGAAGGCAATCTCCGTGGATACCGGGGCGGAGATATAGATGTCACTGATCGCATGCGGTGTAAACCGAGTTACAACAAATTAGAACGAAAAGAGAGCTAATCTTCATATTATTTCCCACCTGCAATCCTGTTCTGAATATCCCCAAGGTCGAAAGCGGTTCTCGTATTCGCTGCCCTTGACTAAAACCTTAGCGTCTTTTGCGAAAAAGTACCGCACTCAGGCCGAGCGGCAATCACAGACCGGCCCATTCTTCGAAGACCTTGTTCTTAAGATTATAAACGCCTCTCCTGTCTAAAAATTGTCACAGTAGCGATAGGCTTCGAATACCGCCTGCTCGCCCTCTTTGCCTTTCCTGCTGTTGCCGTGCTCCATCCCGAGAACGCCTTTGTAACCTTTATCGTGGATATGCTTGAAGATATTTTTGTAGTTGATCTCACCGGTCTTCGGTTCTGATATACTAATATTGTGTTCAAAAAGCCACTCTGTATTTATCACTATTGACTTGTCAGATAGCAAAAAATATGTTACTTTCCCTAATGAATAATCATTTTAGGGAAAGGAAATTGAGATGAGTGGATGCGCAAAGAACAGGCGTTTTAGCCGGCTCCTCCTGTCAGTGGCTATATTGATGTGCACTACAGCTCGGCATGCCCACGGCTGGGCCCAACAGCACATTGGCAACGAGCCCTTAAATGAGCTTAATTATCAGCAATGGAAGAGCATTATGCCGGTCATTAACCACGAAAGCAGGGTTTATCATACATGGGTCAATGGCAATGAACACTTTTACTATCGTGGCGGCTCAAAGGAGCTGAATGATATCCTGCAAAAGTTCGCAGCCCTAAGTGTAGATGTCCCGGAAGTGGTTCTCCGGCCCGGCCCTGTAAAAGTGATGACATTCGAAAAAGAACCCATTGGTTACAACTTTTTGTTGCATATCCAGGGGGGCATTTCGAGACATAAAGAAGAAGGTACCAATGTTTTTGATAAATACCCCACAATGACGGTTTTTATTGATGGTGATGATATTACTCTGGAGCGGATTAAGATACCCGCAGGTGTTGCCCTGATAGAAGTGGCCGATTTAAGGGGCCGATATTTGAAAGGGCTTTACAGTAAAGATGGAGAGGTACGCGGCTACGCTTGTTACTTTTTGGCGGAAGTAGATGTCTATAACGAATCTAATGTTTTAGCCATTGCCAAACTCCTGGAGGACGAGGATAGTTGGGTCCGCTCCATGGCGGCAGCGGCTTTATCAAGATTTGGACGCAAAGCACGGCCTGCCCTGCCGGCACTGAGGATGCGGATGCAAAACAGTAATGAAAGGACAAGAAACCGTTTTCAGGAAACCATCGAAAAAATAGAAGCTGCCGAAGATACGACGGAAGCGGAAGAAAAGCACCACAGGATTCTTAAAAAGATATCTCAATTTCGAAAAAGCCTTGATAGGGAAAGGTCTGAAGGAAATACTGAGCTTAAAGAAAAGAATACGCAGAAAAAGGTAGATAAGGAGAAGCGCGAGCCCATATATGACCCCAACGCCGATGCCGCCGCCCAAATTAGTGATGCAATTGCAAAGGCCGAAAAGGACAACAAACACATCCTGATTGTATATGGCGGAAATTGGTGCGGCTGGTGCTACAAACTCCACGACTGTTTTAACCGGAACGCTAACATCAAAAAACTCCTGAGATATGAATATGAGTTGGTTATGGTTGACATAAGAACGAATGAGGACCTTCCTAAACGCTTTAATACAGAACCCGTTGGTTATCCGTATCTCACTGTTCTCGACAAAGAAGGTAAAGTCCTTGTCAACCAAAGAACCGACCCTCTCGAAGAGGGAGAAGCTCATGACCCGACGAAGGTCTATGCCTTTCTAAACGAATGGAAATCCAAACCTTTGAATGCGGAACAGGTGTACGAGCAGGCCCTGGCTTTGGCGCAAAAGGAGAACAAGCGGGTATTTTTGCATTTTGGCGCGCCCTGGTGCGGCTGGTGTCACCGACTCGAAGATTTTCTTGCCGGACCTGACATCGCAAAAATAATGTCTCAGGATTACATCCTGGTAAAAATCGACCTCGACCGAATGGCCGGAGCAGAGGCAATTGATAAGCGCATCCGCAAAGAAGGGGGGGGTATCCCCTGGTTCGCCATTCTTGACGCTCAGGGCAAGGTATTAATTACCTCTGAGGGACCTGAAGGCAACATAGGCTATCCTGTCAAGCCGGCCGAAATTGCTCATTTCATTCACATGATAAAAGAAACCTCTCGGAACATTACTTCAGGGCAAATATCGGCAATCGAAAAAGTCCTGAGCCAAAAACAGAAGAAATGAAATGTGCTTATGACCTGACTATCCTTATTCTGGCAAAAGTCAGGAAAAAAAATTGCATTGTGATTATTTGGATGCTCAAGAATGGACAAAACAATTTGAAGAAGTTTGGTATCTAATGTGGGATATGGACAAATGGCTAAGCTTGCCCTAATTATTCTATTTACATCATTTTTTGCTGGCGAACTACCTGCTGGAGGTTATGTTATGCACTCAAAACAACTTCCAACTTCCATGTTCAATTGCTCTGATATTTGGTTGACCGAGATATTCATTGATGCTGATAAGAATACATTTGTCAGGGTAATGGCCCCAGGTCGGAATCCTTATGGAATCCATTTTCTTTACTCAAATAATGGCTGGATTTCCTTAAAGCAATTCGGTGAACTATGGAATGCATTTTTAAAAGACGGACATTTACATTTAGCCTTATATAGAGATAAAACTATATTCATCTACAAGTTTCATAAAGTTATAGAGCTTGTAAATAGTATAGGCATAGAAGGCTCTTTGGGTAAAAGACTGACGGTTGAAGACGTTGATAAGGTCATACCTGTTTCAGAGACGGGCAACTTGTACTATCTGCTGGCCGATGGCTCGTGCTTCCCAGTTAATCCGGTTGAGTTGTTATTTGATTTTTTTTCGGGTGGACACGGCATTTACTATTTAAAGCCATTTTTGATAGAAATGCGGGACGACAAACTTGATAAGCCCCGAGAACTTCGTTATGGCGGTAAAATAGATGAGTCTTATTCTATTAAACAAGTGGTACAACATGATAAGGATTTGGTGCATTTTTTAGGC
>JAOUFU010000015.1 GCA_029858035.1 Phycisphaerae bacterium | reverse complement strand
AGTTGGCGCCACGGCATTGTCCTTTGCGGAAATGAGAACTGAAATCAATCTCAACGGCCGGTGGGAGCACAAGATCGTCGAGAGCCTTGACGCATTACCAAAGGACGGCGGTTGGAAACCGCTTATTGTACCCGGTATGTTACGCGGCCACAATTACAAGCGGGCCTGGTTTCGACGGATATTTGCTGTTCCGCAGACACTGCGAGGCAAAAGGATTAAGATTCACTTTGGCTCAGTAAAGTTCAACAGTAGAATTTATGTCAACGGCAAGCGCGTCGGCGGGTGTTTCGGCGGATATCGGCACTTCGAGGTGGATGTGACCGATGTTGTCCTCTTCGGTCAAGAGAACGAACTGCTGGTCGGTTGCCATGACTGGACGGGGGTATTCACTTCCGGCAAAGTGGAATTTGGGAAAAATGTAGGCTGGAGTAGTCTGCGGCAAATCCCCAAAGATAAGATACTATCACCTGTCGGAGGGCAGGTGAACTACTACGGAATCTGGGACGATGTAATCCTGATTGCCCATCCGGCGGTCTATGTGAAAGACATATTCATCAAACCTTCCACACGGAACAAGGAACTGGTAGTGGACTATACACTGGCAAATGAATCGAGCCATGACGCTGATGTTCAAATCCACGCTTCTGTTCGGGACAAGAATACCAATTTACTTACTCTTCCCACTTGCCGTATGAACATTGCCGCGGGCAAAACCGCTAAGATTACATTTCAGCAAGCCTGGCCCAAACCTCATCTGTGGTCGCACAAAGACCCTTATTTATATCACCTGCAATCGACACTTTCGACCGGAGACCTTCTGACTACTCGCTTTGGCTTTCGGGAATTCTGGATAGAGGGGCATGAGTTCTTTCTGAATGGTAAAAAGATTCATTTGCTGGCGACATCCGGCTGGCCTCAACGCATCCCCACCGGCCGCGAAGAGATTCGCCGTTATTGGGAGGGCTTCGAGGAGGCCGGTTGCGTGGCCTTTCGCACTCACACCCAGCCCTGGCGCAAAGTCTACTATGATGTGGCCGACGAGGTCGGTTTGTTGATGATTATAGAAGGCGCCGTATTTAACGACGATACAACCTATCGCATCTTTGATCCCGTCTTTTGGGACAATTACGCAAGCCATTTACGCGCCATGGCGGATCGGCATAAGAACCACCCATCGGTCATTATGTGGTCGCTGGAGAATGAGTTTCACGGAGGCCGGCTCAACGATGAATCGTCGGCCAAGAAAGACTTGGTCCGGATGGGCAAGCTGCTGAAACAATGGGACCCAACCCGGCCGATCACTTATGAGTCTGACGGCGATCCCGGCGGCGTAGCCGACGTCATTGGAATTCACTATCCCCACGAATATCCCCAGTTCACCTGCTGGCCCAATGAGGCCTACTGGCTCGCCGAGCCGCAGGATTCGGACCGGCAGTTTCTCAATGGACGTGAAAAGTTCTTCTGGGACAAGAAGAAACCGCTCTACGTGGGAGAGTTCCTTTGGATTCCTTCGAGTGACCCATCCTGGAATACGGTTTTTCTCGGGGACGAAGCTTATATTGACTACCGCTCCTGCCGAAACCTGGCCAAAGGTCAAAGCTGGAGGATGCAGATACTGGGCTATCGACATTTTGACGTGTCGGGGATGTGCCCTTGGACGCTGACAGAGAGCGGTCCGTTTGACCAGGACAATGCACTGTACCAGGCGTTGAAATATGCCTATCAGCCTATCGCCGCGTTTTGCCATGATTATGACAGTCGATTCTATTCAGGTGAAACGGTTGTCCGACGAGTCGAAATATTCAATGACGCCTTCGAGTCGTCCGATCTGCTTTTTACTTGGGAAATAATCAAGGGAAACAACAGGGTAGACCAGGGGCGGGAGAAATTCAGGCTGGAGTCAGGCGGGCAACGCATGGTAAACGTCAAGCTCCATATGCCAGACGTTCGGCAGCGAACTCCTATCGAATGGATACTGACTTTGCAGAGACAAGGGCAAATCGTTTTCAAGGATACCCATCCTTATTCGGTCTTTCCTCCGCTTCATCTTCCCGCAACAGCGAAAAAGACTGGCTTGTACGATCCTGCCGGTCAGACCCGAAAAGTTCTCTTAGATAAAGGATTTCACACGATTGATGTTGGCTCACTTGATGAGATAGACGGCAAACTCGACATATTGCTCATTGGAGCTCAAACGCTCAAGGGCGCTAAATCAAGTGAACCGATAATCGGTCGATTGCATCCCTGGGGAAGGGCACTGACGGAATATCTTCAACAAGGCGGCCGGCTGCTTGTTCTCGAACAGAGTGCCTATCCGCTGGGCTTGTTCACTGCGAACCTGACCAAACAACGATCAACTATGACCTTTCCGGCAACGTTTAATCATCCCGCTTTAAGAGGTGTTCAGAAGGATGACATGAAATTCTGGCGAGGAGATCATATAGTTGCCGCCCAGGAATGCTTGCGGCCTACTCACGGCGCTATGTTCCCTATTGTAGTCAGCGGCTCCGAGCTCGGAATCGATCACGCTCCACTACTGGAGATTCCCGTAGGTAATGGCTGCGTAATCCACTCCCAGCTCAAGCTGTTAGAGAAGCTGACGACCGAGCCGATCTCCGCGCAGATATTCAGTAACCTGATTCGGTATCTCGCTGAGTATTCTCCCAAAGCACACAAGACGGGCCTGGTGGGTGGCTCGCCCGAATACCGGTCGTGCTTGCGCAGCTTGTGTCTGCGATTTGATGACTTGACCGGGAAGCTCTCGGAAGCGAACCTCTCGGATTACTCACTGTTACTGTGCCGGAGCGAGCCGGGGCATCATGACAGACTTCGACAGTATATCTCAAATGGCGGTACACTTCTGGTCCATCGGCTGCAAAAAGATCACGCCGAGTCCTTCTTTGCCGAACTTGAATTGGACCTTGCCCTTCAGGCGTACTCCGGGACGCTCAACCGAACCGAAGAATCTCATCCTCTGCTGGCCTCTATAAGACGTGAGGACATTTACTGGCTTGGCGACTACGTACATCTGCGCACTCCACGTGCCGAGCAAATGTCGGATGGAATCATCTCTCAAACCATCGGGAACAAACCTCGAGAACCATATGAAGTCGAAGAGTGGAAGCTGGCCGGTCACATTGTTCGTCGTCAGAAACAGGGTGTTGTCTTTGCTACTACGGGAGATGCGTCGGCTCAAGTCAGCTTCCCAAAGACAGGCAATTACATCATCGGCATCCTGGCTCGCGGTCAACCAGCCGCCGGCATCTTTCCCGTGGCACAGGTGTCGATCGACGATAAACCTATGGGCTTGATATCGACGCAAAGCGAACAGTGGCACACGGTGGCGACTTCCGGATTCATCCCTAAGGGCACACATAAGCTTACCGTCTCATATATCAACGATGGGGGCACATCCACCAACGAAGACCGCAATCTGTATGTGGACAAAGTCCTGGTTGCTTACGATACCGGCCTATCCGGGATTGCATTTCTGACCCGCCCGCCTGCACTGGCCGTGGTCCCTTACGGAAAAGGCAACATTGTTCTGGATCAGATTCGATGGGATACCGAGGAGCAAAATACCCGAAAGGCCCAACGATATGCCTGCTCGCTTCTGACTGCTTTAGGGGGGGATTTTGATTCACAATTGGGCGTGACCGTGGAATGTGAAAACATGGAGCCCCAACCCAACCGCCCTCAGACTCGCTTCCATAGCAGTTTCGTGTCCATGGCTTCAGAAGGCTACATACAGACGAAGATCCATGTGGCCGATACCGGCGATTATCAAATGGAGCTGGTTGCTTCCGGCACACAGGCCGAAAATATATATCCCCAGGTGGAAGTTCATCTGGATGGGAAAAAGGTCGGAACCATACAGTTGGTCCACAGTGGATGGCGGCCGTACCCGATGGATATTAAACTGACACAAGGCACTCATGAATTGCGCCTGACCTTCATTAATGATCTCTACATTCCAGGAGTCGCTGACCGCAATGTTCAACTTGACAAAGTGGTCTTTTACACGAACTAAACCACCGATTCAACCGCCAAAGATCTATCTACTGTTTCTGGTTGGCAGTGTTTCCATCAAAGCGAATTTGCCGGTCGTTCCAGACGAGATGTGTGCCAACCGTAAAAAGGTAAGCGGCCTGGCGTGCCTCTTACGGCCGACGAAGAGCCTTGCCCACGGCGGCCAACTGATTAATAAACGGTTGGTCTATCAGGCCGTTGGGCTGGATCGGCACGTCCCAGGTGATTACGCCGCCCTGTTTCCGGATGCCCTCGCTCCACCTGACGACCTGCTCCGCTGCAAATCGCGGCCTACCCATACCCCACCGTTCGCCGAGGTAGCTGAGAATGTGCACCTGCGCACCATCGATCTTGCCGCCAACAGCGCGCCGGATCTCAATCCGACTGGGATCGCTAATCTCGCCGGCGGTGTAGTCCTCGTGCGGCGTGACGGAGAGAATGCGGGGGACGACCCCGGGATTGAAGGCGACGACGCTGCCAGAATTGCCCGCCCGCGCGGCGGCTGCAAAGCTGGCAAAGTTCGGAATCTGCTCGGTGCGATACATCGTGTTGGGCCAGTAGCACCCGTCGAACCACCAGCCGGCGACCTTCGGTCCCCAGCGCGTAGACCACTCGGTAATGACCAGCTCCCATTTGAGTTGAAACTCACGGTTGCGGTGCGGACCATTCTGCCATTGGAGGGCCTCTCTGGCGGTTCTATCCCCAGCCGGAGCACCGGAAGGTAGATACACCATGAGTCTGATTTCGCGTTTGTGCAAGGCATCGTACAGATCCGCCACGAGGTCGCGACGAGAGCACCTGCTTGGTTCTATGCCGACGAAACGGTCGTAGGTGGCGTTGGGAGCCAGGTAGTAACCGGAGTTCTGACCGATCGTGATAAGGTAATAGCCGGCCCCAACCGACTTGAGTTGCTCGGCCAGTGCCTCTACGTCGAAATGGCCCACCATTTCGTTCCATTTTTCGACGGTCATCCGCTCCTTCATCTCGAGGGCTTTCCAGTCGGCCAGGTAGTGGGTCATCACGCCCCACCGCGCCTCCGTCATCCAGGCCGCCTGATCTTGGGCCTCCCCCGCAAGGGCGAAAAATGTGATGACTATCAAAGAAACCTTTCCCCTGCAAAGCCAATTCATTCGTGTCATCTTGCAATACTCCTTTCAATACCCTATATTCTTGACGGCCTGAGGTCCCAGACGCTCAGCCAACTGGGCCAGATATAGGCTTTGAGGTTCGACCGGGATTCCGGGCGAATCGAAGGTTCCCACGGGAAGGTTTGGCTTCGAGTCAAACGGTCGAGGAGTCGGTTTGCTCCGACCGATACAACCAATCGCCCAATTCATCGCACCCGGCGGCTGTTGGATAACATAATCCCTAGCTGTGCAGTTCCAGGCCACCGACCAGCCCGTCCCCCAGCCATGGCCGGAGCCCATAGAGCCGCGATTCTTAAAATCTATGCCGCCCTCCGGGACCCGGCAATTGTCCAGGAGCATCCCCGTGGTCCACCTCTGATGCCCCTCAACGCGGCCGGTGCCGCGAAATGTGCAGTTGAGCAACACAATTGGGCCAGTATGGCGGCCCCCGGTCGCAACATGCCAGATATTGTCGCCATTGCCCGAACAGCGATCCAGCAGAACCTGGCTGGCGTTTGGTGCGAACTCGGCCGGCTTGGATGCTCCAATGTTGGGGACGGTGCGATTGACCGCCACACGCTCCAGTGTGATACGCCTGCCGCTGATGCTGACGCTGTTCATTGTCTCCTCGATCACAATGTCCCTTGCCCAGCAATCTTGGCCGTTGATCCTCATCGCCGTGTAGGGGTGCAGTGAGTAACTTATCTTCATCGGAGGGCACTGAATATGGAGATGCTCGACGCCGGCCTGTGCCACCAACAATGTGGGCGTTGTCTTAACCACCTTGGTCCCCGGTGGATTCAGATACTTGGAGTCGAAAGAATCGGTCAGCGGGATCTCCAGTGTCACATGGTTGGTGGAAATCGCTGCGATCCTGCGCTCGGTGGTGATAGTGCTGCCCGCGCGTATCCAGGTTTGTGTGCGGCCGTCGCGCACCAGGTTATCCATTTGCATGAAATAGATCCAGGCCTGCGTAACCGGGCGTCTGATGGCAACCACGTCGCCAACGGCAAATCCGGTAGCGTCGGCCACTGTGAAGCTCACCGCCCTGGAAGGCACGTAAGTGTCGGCGATGGATGTTTCGATTGTTTCGGACAACCGATCCTCGCCGGAGCGTCGGCCTCTTCGTCCGCCTGATCTTCCAATGACGATAGCACAGTGCCGACCACCGACCATTTTAATAGTGCTGGCGTCAGGACCTATCGAACCGCTGCCGCGCAGCACAACGCCGTCGGCGCCAATGGTAATTGTACCAGAGCACGTATAGGTTCCTGATGCCAACAGAACCGCCCCTCGAAAGCGTTTTTGGGGATTCATGGCCGAGACCGCGTCTATGGCGGCCTGGATGGCGGCGGTGTCATCCGGTCCTCCCGACGGCTCGACCGTCCGCATGACGGGCACTTCTGGCAGCGCGACCCCTCCCCCCATGTAACCGGCGCTGGAAAAATCCATGATTTTATCGCCCGCCGGTGTCGTCTTGTAGACGAGCTTACCGTCGGGGCCTGTATGAATCCATTCGATCTGGGCCGCCTCAGAACACGCCGTACAAGCCAGCCATCCAAAGCTGATTATCCAAATCGTCACCATTCGTTTCATATCGCATTCCCTGTCAATTAGCTTTCCAACAGTCTACCTTTTCAACTTACTCTTGCATCATAACCTGTACTGATGCTCATAGACATGAGGAGATAGAATCACTATCGTGCGTGCATCTTTGGGCTTACATGCAAGAGACGAACTCGTTCAGTTTGTAATGGAATGGTCAGCCACTTATCATCAGATATGTCTCCCACTTTCTCGCGTGTATCCAGGTCGATCACTACACACCTGCTCTTCACTGGAAGTTTGATGTCCAGCTCCGTTGGCCCGGCCCTTAGATAATCCGCCACCAATACCAGCATCTCATCGCCGCTTACCACGCCGCTTATGCGACCCGGGCTTTCAATCTCCGCGCCCTCCAGTAGTTTCCCTGATATGATGAGATCCTCAACTGGTGCAATGTCGCGTATAACCCGTGCATACGCAGCCATAAGCTCTGCATCCCATACTCGATTGCTCCAGAAGTTTACCCCCCGCGCCCCATTGGCGAAACACTCCAGTAGGGCGTACCGAAATCTCTCTCCTGAGAACGTGCCGGCATTACCGGGAGTAATCCAGGGTATCACGTCGGCTTTAGGCAGATTTGATCTGTCCTCGCGGCATTCATCCTCGATGAGTGAAATGTGGTATGGATAAAGGGGCGTGTATGTGGAGACCTGAGAGCTTTGTAGGTATTCGGGATACAGGCGATCGAAAGGCCATGTGAACTGATAGGCCTTACCGGCGCGCCAATCGTATACCCCGAACTCTATCTCAGGACCACCTGCTTCTTTCACAGCGTGTCGCACGGACTTAACCACATCAGTCCACATCTCGTAACCTTTTTGCAGCTTCCATTTTTCCCAGGTCTCCAATCCGCTTGCCTTGAAGTCTGCCTTGCAGCGGGTGCACTTTTGGGCATCTACAGGACCCCGCCATCCCCATATCTCTATGTCGCAGAACAGATAGTCAGGCTTCGCGCGGGCACATTGGTCGGCAACCCGCTGCAGCTCCCTCTGATAATATATACCGCGGTAAGACGGACACAATTTGGAACCGTATTTGCCTTCTTCGAATTGACAGTAGATTTCATCAGCTTTCCTTATGCGGTGGAAGGTTGAGTCTATGTTGAGTCGTCTAAATCCACGCTTGGCGCACTGGTCCCAGAAACTCCAGAGATGCTCATCGTCGTCCTTCATCCAGTGCACAAAGGAGCTAACTGTGTTGATGCCCAGCTTCCTGAGAGAATCGAGCCCGTCAGGCCAGCTCTTGACGCCCGGCAGCGAGTACCAGCCGAACCCAGCCACTATTTTCTTCGGCTGAGGTGTCGGCTGCACCTGGATGGCATGCAGAGGCACGGATATTATGGGTGTGGCCTTTCCGGAAGCGTATCTTACAAAGTAACGCAATTGCCCGGTCTGCTTATCCCGCCAGTTACCGCCGATGAAGATGCGTCCCCAATGATTCGTGCTTTTTTCAGCGTTAGCTGCAAACCTGTATCGCGTGAAGGCTCCATCGTCAACTTCCTGACCCTTTATATCTGAGACGTGTGCGTCTCCCATCCCACCATCTATCAACCTTGTGCCTCTCGGCAGATCCAAAGTAACCATTACATCTTGGGCCTGAGCTTTAGGCGGCACAATCAGACCTATGGGATTTGGCGTGTTAACGTTGGTGGTGAAGCACAGATAGGGCTTGTGGAAATATATCTGCGGCGAGTTTACACTGAAATCCGTCGCCGACAGAGCATCTAAATCGCATGTTTGCGGATCATGGTCGCCTCGGAAAATATAGAGTTCGTCTGCAACAGTCAGTCCAGTCATATACATACGCAGACCGACAAACCGTGCACGGGTCCGCAGATTCCTGAACCTGAAACGGTGCACCCATGCCTTACCCTCATATTTCGGCACACCGAAGCTGCTTTCGTCTCCTTCGCGGAAAGTCGAGTATTCGCCGGCCAGTCTGTATGTATGTCCGTCATCGCTGACCAGCGATTCCATCCAGACTGGTGTGCATATTCCCGCTTGTGGAGAACCACCCTGTATTCGGATCGCGACTTCGTCTATTGGATAGACCTCTCCCAGATCCAGTGCCAGATTGCATCGATTCGCATAACTCCATCCCACGCACTTGCTGTCGAACCACAGATGTCCGCGCGGTTGGTCTGAAAGCACACCATCTGTCAGATCCGTTGAATCTGTGTTATTCTTTGCTGTAAGTTCATAGTTTGGCAAAGGTGTATACTGGACCGGTTTTCCCAGGGCCAGGTTAATTTCCGGGTCAGTATCGCGCGAATCACTATATGCTGTATTGTAACATAGCAGTATTATCAATATCGCCGTAGATAAAAGATATCTCATATCATCTTCCTTTTACTGCATTCCTGATTTCTATCATCTGCTTCATGCCAAACTCCTTTATGAGCCCTGTATTGGGATCAAAGGGCCAATCAAGGGTACATACCCCGCCCTGACGGTTGCACGTTTTGATCCAGTCGATTAATTCCTGATGCGTGAACTGGTTGCTATCCCCCTGTCCATGGTAAACGTTTCCACAATAAATCTTGCCATGCCATAGCATTCCTTCCTGTGGGGGCAGTACTTGCGGCGTGAGACGCTTCAGGTCTTGTTTGCTCCATGTGTCACCGGCAGTATAGTCATCTATTCCTGCCTTTACACACGCAAATTCATTCCTGCCATAGCTGAACGCGATAACCGCTTTGGGGTTGGCTGCCCGCACTATGGAATTAATCTTCCACCAGTCATCGAGTCCACCATTGTACGTATTGAGTCCTATGCCATCGAACCACCATCCGGCAATCTTGTCCTTATATCGATCGGCGTATTCCTTGAGTATCTCAAGCCGCCGCTTGCGTGATTCGGCCGAAGGTGGTGTCTTTTCATTATAAAATCCACGCGGTGTGCCATCCTTTAATCCCGCGGAGACCCTCGGTTCTTTGTTGTATCCGTTCAATCCGGCGAAATAGCATATGAGCTTTACGCCCTTGGCGTTGAGAGCATTCGCCAAATCCAGGATCAGATCTCTGCGGGAACATTTCTCGCCCGGCGCATAGCCCGTATATTCACAAAATGCCTTATTAGGAGCGCATTGCCAGGCGAAGAAGTGGTCGTCAATACAAAATATCACCCACCCCATTTTCGCCTCGGCCATTTGATTGGCAAATCCTTTGACATCGAACCCATCCACAAATCGATTCCACTCTTCGGCGGTCATTTGTGACGCACTTGGCAAGATTGGGTCCGTCCTAATAGAGTAGTTGAGAAGGATACGATACTGATAATGCATGAAAATCCCGTACCTGCCCTTGGCCATCCAACTTGTGTCGCCGGTACTTGCCAAGCCTTCTGCTGCAAACAAAAATGATATCACTAATGTTAATAACAGTCGCCCTATCATTGCCCAAAATTCCCATATAAGTTCATGAACATTATTCCTGCACGCTGTGACTTTCATAATAGCATAACATGCAGTTCGATTTCAAGTCCTCTGACCATCAACTCGGCCCATATTCCTGTCGGAATGACCAGGAAGTATACCGAGGCGCTGAACATCCGATATTTCGGAATTTTCTCGACGAAGCTTGCTCTCGGATTTCTCATCACCTGTCCGGACTTGCTTTAGACACCGCCGTATCTCAATGAAAAGCCCATGCCGGTTTAGTCTGCGCGTTTAATGAACCAGTCCTTGGCGTTCACATCGGTCTTAAAGAATTTAAGCAGCATTTCAGCCACTTTCCGGCGTCCCGATTGACTTGGGTGCGTTCCGTCACCGGCCAGGTCCTCACGTTTCCATACAAGGCCATCACTCTTGCGGGTTTTGATACCATCACCCCACAGGTAAGGACCCCATAGAAGCAGCGGTGATTTAACTTCACCTTTTTTGGGGTCATAATTGAGTTCGGGTTTGCCTTTCATCTGGTCCTCAATCAACCATCTGACAGAGAAAGCAGATTCATAGGCATACGGTTCAGGATTCAGTGGGGTGCCTGCATAGCCGGCATAGATACGGCTGGATAAATAGGCAATTCGCAGGTTCGGGAATCTGTCCTTAAGTTTCTCAAGTATCACAGCGATGTTTTTCTGTAACACCTGTGCGTGTTTGGGGAACTGGCCCAGATTTGCCGGTCCCATCTCGGCCTGCTTTATCCATACAAGCTGCACCTGTCCGGCGGTTACATGTGCATTCTTGATGCGCTCATCCATCACCGCCCAGGGTGACGGCCTTTGGCTTCCAGTCCTCCGGTCAAGTCTTTTGTACTTGTTGGGGTAGGCCCATTGCGCAGCCACATGGCCACCCTGAGCACAGTCTACGATCACAACACCGGGTGATTTGTTCGGGTCTGCATCGGCGATTCTCTTAAATTGTGAAAATTCCTGTGTCGTGTTGGACATTCCAAGTGAAATCAGGACGACCTTGCCGTCCCTTGATGGCTCGCCATTGGCGTCGAGGGGCCTGATTTTAGCCAGTTCCTTTTTGGCTGCGGCCTGATGTGAAGCGGGGGGAGTGTTCATGCCGTTGCCATATAGTCCGCCGGTTTGGCCCTTGTACTTTCCATCAACAAGCTCGGTAATAGGCAGCATCCCAGTGGTTTCTTTACCTTTTCCAGCCTGGTCACTTTCGGGAAGTCTCTGGCCTTCTGGAAGGGTACGGCCCGGGCGGCCTCTTGCGCGCTGCTGTCTGGCGCGCTCCAGATAAGCCTTTTCTTCATCGGTCAGCAACTGGCCCTGCCGCTGTTTTCTCGGCAACTCTCTTGCCTTTTTCCAGTCGATTTGGTCATCATCGGCAGACAACGCAACAGAGGTACAAATCAGCGACAGCAGACATAAGATGGTGGTTATAAATAAGATTCTGTGGATTCGATTTTCGGTTTGCATTGCAAAATTCCTTTCCTGCTTTGTGGTTTTTTGGACGTAATTAACCGGGACATTCCACTTGTCTTCATAAACGTCGCTGGCCACACTCCGACATGCTATCTTACCTGAAAGGCCTGTTCCATGTCAATGTTCTTGGCGATTCACATGTTACGGCATCATACAAGCACGACTCCCGTTGGTATATTGTGGCGTGCAGACCACATTTCGTATATAATTGAAGGGACGGCGAACAAACGCCCGGTTTTAAAAAACAAAGGAAACGCAAGGGAATCATTATGGATCACAGGACGACAAGAGCAGACGGATTTACTGTGATTTCTTTTATCGCAATTTTGTTCGGTCTATTGTCATCAGTCGAAGCCCGGGCATCAGCCGCACCGGAAGAAAAAGCGCGAATCCGCGTTTCTATCAAGGGTACTCGTTGGTATCTCAACAACCGTCTGACATATCTTGCCGCTCAGGCTGAGGGATTACTTATGAATGTTCGGATGGTCAATGCCATCTTCGAGGATCGCAAACGCCACGGGTTTGACTCCGACAGGAATACGGATGAATTCATCGCCGCTATTGGCGACTATGCAGCCCACGGTGTTCGTGCTTTCACAGTGAATCTGCAGGGAGGATTCCCAGGTTATGAAGGAGCAATAAACTCTGCATTTAATCCGGATGGTTCTTTGCGGAAGGGCTATCTGCAGCGGGTAAAGAGAGTCATCGAAGCATGTGATCACAACGGCGTTGTCGTTATTCTTGGCTGCTACTACCAGCGGCAGGACCAGATATTGAAAGACACTCAAGCCGTGCGAGCAGGTGTTGTAAATGTGGTCCGGTGGATCGTAAAATCAGGTTTCACGAACGTCGTCCTCGAAATCGCCAACGAGTTCAATCACTCCGGCTTTGACCACGACATCCTCAGAACACCTGGAGGTCAGGTTGAGCTCATTGGGCTGGCCAAGAAGACTTCGCCCAATCTGCTGGTCTCTACAAGCGGATTGGGTAACGGCAGATTGCCGGACAGTGTGGCTAAAGCAAGTGATTTCCTGCTGATTCATTTCAATGGCACCAAACTGGATGATATTCCTGAAAGGATTGGGGCTTTGAAGAAGTACGGCAAACCCATCGTCTGCAACGAAGACGATAAGCTCGGCGCCGAAGCTGCCAAAGCGGCACAATTGAGCGTCAAGCATAGTGCATCGTGGGGATTCATGCACAAAGAGGCAAATCAGTATTCTCCATTCCAATTCCGGGGGATTGAAGACGATCACACCGTGTATGCAATGCTCGAGACGCTTACGACGCCAAAGAGAGCTGAGGCGTATTTCCCGCCGCCGGAATCAAAAGGCGGATGGCGAAAACTCGATGATCCCGACGATATTAGCCGGCTCGCCGGAATGGACCCGGCGAAGCTGGGCCGGTTGAAACAGTGGCTGCTTGAGAGTGACAACCGGAGCTTTGCCGCAGTCGTCATCCGCAACGGCTACATCGTGCTGGAGCTCGAACGGGGTAACAGCAGCAAAACCGATGCACGCAGGGTGGCATCCGTCTCAAAAGCGATCTGTGCGACCGTGCTGGCAATCGCGTCCGAGCAAAGCCAGCAGGGGTTGACGCCTCGCAAGATGAAGTTTGACGATCCGGCGTTCGATTTCATTCCATGGGCCAAGCCGCTCAGCGATCCGCGCAAGGCCAGGATCACGGTCAAGCAACTGCTCAATCACACTTCGGGTATCTGCCCTGAGGCAACCAGCGCGCGAAATGACGGCACGTGGCAATATATCCTGGGCCACAGCGGCGATGAACGGACTGCGAGGCTGGCCTTTGATCCGGGTACGGCCTGCGGTTACTCGACGCATGCTCTGGCTCATGCGGCGCTGGTCTGTGAGTACGTCACGGGCAAGCCCTATGACGAGTTTGCCATCGAAGCATTATTCAAACCGATTGGATGTGAGCATTGGTGGTTCCAGTACTACGATGGCGGCGAAGAGATCGGCAGGCATCCGTCGCATGGGATGGGCATGCCGGCCCGTGACCTCGCTCGCATTGCCTACTGCATGCTCCGCGACGGGCGCTGGCATAATAAGCAGGTCATCCCAAGGTGGTTCATTGAACAGACCGCGGCCCCCACACACAATGTCAGCAAGCCGGAGATGAGGTGGGGATTCAATCCCAGGACTTTCTCCCACGGCTGGGAGCTTCCCGCTTATCTGACCGGCGACAATAAAGAAGGGCGGAGCGGTAAAGGGATTCCGGCTGACGCCCGATACAAGCCAGGCTCCGGCGGGCAACTGATCGCCTTTGTGCCCAGCCTTGATCTGGTTGTCACCCGCCAAACGGGCAGCAGCGGTAATTGGCAATTCGCCGAGTATCTGCGGCGAGCCTGCGCCGCCGTACTTACCGAATAAATCACGATGAAGAAACACATCATCGAGAACAACGGATGCTTGAATATAGTAAAGTAAGGATTACCATGATACGATCACAAATTCCACTTGATCATTGGACGAAATACGCCATCGGTGTGCTGGCGCTAATATTACTTGTGGCGACGGGCGCAAGTGTCGCCGCGGGTGACAGCCGTCAAGCTGGTGCGTTTAAGTGGCGGACAGCAAGCCCTGCAAGTCAGGGAATGGATAGAACCAAACTGACGGCAATGAAAGACTCGCTCGCCAAGCACCATACGAAGGCATTTTTGGTCATTCGCAACGACAGGATCGTCTGTGAATGGTATCAAAAGGGGCACGGGCCGGACAAACAGCACTATACGGCGTCGATGGCAAAGGCGATCGTTGGAGGTGTATCGTTGGCGGTGGCAATGAGCGACGGTCTTATCACGATGGATGACAAAGCTGCAAAGTATGTTCCCCAGTGGAAGGGCGACCCGCGCAAGTCAAAGATTACAATCCGCCAGCTCGGCTCGCACACGTCGGGCATTGAGGACGCCGAAGCGGACAATCTGCCCCATGAGAAGCTCACCGGCTGGAAAGGCGACTTCTGGAAGCGTCCGTCGCCGCCTCGCGATCCGTTCACACTTGCGCGCGACGCGGCTCCGGTGCTGTTCGAACCCGGCACGAAGATACAGTACAGCAATCCCGGGATTGCGATGCTGAGCTACTGTGTCACGGCCTCGTTGCGAAAAGCGCCGTACAAGGACATCCGCACATTGCTGCGCGAACGTATCATGCGGCCGATCGGCGTGGGCGACGAGGAATGGTCCGTCGGTTACGGCAGGACCTATGCGGTGGACGGCCTGCCGCTGGTGGGTTCCTGGGGTGGCGGCGGTTATACAGCGCGAGCGGTGGCACGCGTGGGACGGCTCATGTTACGAGAAGGCGATTGGGAAGGCAGACGGCTGATTAGCACCGAAGCCGTAAGGCAGGTCACACGCGACGCCGGCACACCGGGCAACTGCGGCATCGGCTGGTGGAACAACAACGACGGTGAATTCCCCGAACTACCGAAGGACGCGTTCTGGGGCTCGGGTGCAGGGCATCAGGTGGTGTTCGTTGTCCCGAGCCTGAATCTCATCGCCGTGCGCAACGGCAGCACGCTCGAAACAGGAATAAATCACCATGAGGCGCTGCGTATCAACCTGTTCCGCCCTCTGGTGGAGGCCGTAACGGATGTCCCTTCTGCCAAGCGCGATACCGTCAGCATCCGCCCTTCGCAGGAAGGTTCAACGATCACAAGGGATTCGGAATATTTGAATCGCAGAGGCCCTGGGTTCCGTGGAAGACCGTGGTTTACACCCGAAACGTGGGGAGCATCATCCGGGGCATGACCGAGGGCATTTCCTTCGTGATTCCCTCCAAATGGATCTTCGATGGGGGCAGGACCATGTGGATGGTATTCGCCGGACGCCCCAGCAATCCATTATACAGTTTCAACTTGACCAAGCTGAGATTGCAGTTGGCCTCTGAGGAATAAGAGAGACATAAAAGCGCTGCCGGCATTCTGTCACTTGATCATTCCCACGCAACGCTCCCCTCTATGGAACCATGCCTTTCTAAACAGTCTTAACCGGAAAACAGCCTGTCTAAAGGCCCCCAAGATTAACCATGTTATAACCTGTGGCGGTAAGATGCCGGTTGGCTTTGTAGAATGGATGGCCATAGCGCCATTTGGCGGTTTCACTGTCTTTCGCATTCTTGTCAGCCCATATCCTGATCATGCCATCCGGATAGTAACACAGAATCTTCTCGCCAGGGTGATCCATGAACTTCGAGACCATTGCTACTGATCCACCAATGTTGCCAATGACACGTCTGGTGCGGTCTATTACTTCACCATTGCCTTCTGCAACATCACGGACCAATTCATGCAAGCCGTCGCCATTTAAGTCGACCGGCAGCGTACAGAATACACTAAAGTCTAATTTAACCTTCTTTCCTGTGAGCGATTCATAAGTGAACTCTTCGACGCTTTCTCGGAAGAAGCCCTTCGGACCTGCGCTCTTGGCACCAATGCGAATCGCCATTGACACATGTTCACCAAGCGGCCCTAACCTAGCCGCCCAGCCCATGTCCATGTGACCTCTATCTAAATCACTCCACACCCTTTGGCCTTGATCATCAAAAGTCGCTACTCGCGGCTTGAATCCACCACTCTCACGGCATGTATGGAAATACCATCGATTGGTTTTGCGATCCAGGATCGGCGCAATGACATCTGAATGTCCTCGATAGCTTTCTCGATCCGCACAGAACAGTTCTCTGCCCGTGTCAAGCGAGATGCAGCGTTCACCCCAGAGAATCTCGTCGGAGCCATCGTTGTCGATATCCACAACGGGGCACATGTGACTGCCCCGCGCACCGGCTGAACCGCCTGCAATCTTATACTCCCATCGCTTGCTCATCCCCGTATTCCAGCCCTGCAGCTCCATCGGCCCGTATGTACCTTGCGCCGTCACCAGCACGGGCCTTCCTTTGACATGTCCTCCAAGAATGAAGTTGCGAAAACGATGGCTGTTGCTCTGGTCGGACGGTGACGCAGGCCACGGATATTGGTGTATCATCTGACCAGTCAGCACATCCAGTCGCTCCAGACGACGGCCCCGAATACTCAGCGGATGGTCATCATCAATGTTGTTGACGAACCATATCTCATCAACGCCGTCGCCGTCCAGATCGAACGGGAAGAACGGCACAAACCATATACCCGGAATCACACCGGGGCCAAGCTCTCTTGTTCAGACCTCTTTGCCGGAATGCGTATAGACTGAAATCTTCATGCGATGCCTTGGAAAAAAGAACATTTCCACATAGGGGTCCACTTCTGCATCCTGGCAATACGCAAGAAGGATGCCATCCTCATCCCCCAAATCCACCGGTACTGCCCGACACTGACCCAATTCCGATCCAATGTTGAATTGCAGTATTTCTTTAAGGTTGTAACCTGCAGCCGATGCACAAGCTTTCGGCCAAAACAACATTAAGCTTATAGCAATTTGCCCGAGTACTTTCATATATAATTCCTTGATCTCTGATTACGCCTGTTATTGGGACGCCGATTGACATAACGCTACTACACGTTACTTCTTTAAGTTGTTCTCTACTTTGGCTGAACCGGGTGCAATTTCCAGCCGGCCGAGCGGTTCTCATGATAGACTTCAATCTGCTTTTTCCACGAAGATAGCACGTTGACTCGGATGCTCGCCGGTCAGTCTGCCGACAACGTAAGTACGGTCGGCAAGTATCGATCATCGTCCCGGGCAAGATCGAGCGGTACGGAATCCACGGGCTGTACGAAAGCCGGTTCGCAGCCGATCGAGAGCCGCAGATCAGCCGACGTAGCCCTTGCCATATAGTCGGACCCTGGTTTCTCATCAAAAGACCTTCGAGTTTATCCGACTTCCAGAGCAGCTTACCTTCGGGGTCAACACAATAAACGTGCATATCTTCAGAGCCGAATACTATTTTATTCCCTGACGGGGAAAATGATGCAGGCTTCAAAATCATACCGCCGGTTTCTAAAGTCCAAAGTAGTTCACCCGTTTCTGCAGATATCGCATGGAAGATGCCCGCTCTATCACCGAAGTAGACTCTTCGGCCGTCACATGCGGGCGATACCCATATTCCCGCCTCTGCGTTGTATCTCCAGATGAGCGTTCCATCAATGGCGTCTATACAATACAAATGACCCGTGGCAAATCCTTCGTCAGCTCCAAAGTACAATCTACCTTTTTCGTAGCATGGTGACGCTCCGATTGGGCCTGCTGCTTTGAATTTCCAGATAACTTCGCTGTTCAGGACGTTTAGGGCGTACATATTGCCCGCAAACGTCCCGACAAAACACTTCCCCTCGGCAACTATGGCTTCGACACGGGTTGCAATCATCTCATCATGAAAATCCCGGTACCATTTTCTCTCGTATGGGCCACGTATGACTTCGTCAGTATAGCCGCTTCTCTGATAATCTTTATGCAGTGTGGGCCACTCAGATTTGGCAATGGTCTGTCCGGGCAGAACAAACACATGGGCCGCAAATGCGAAGACGCCGATCAAATACTTGAACATCTGTATTCCTTATATTGTTATTATATGCCCTGTTTTTCCTCAACTGTAGGGCACACTTATTTTTACAGGACGGTCCGACCTAAATCAATAGTAATCCACCGGCTCTGCCGGTGAGAATTGAAAAGGCTCTGCCATTTCCTGCGTTTTTTTGTTGAAATGGTTCTCCAATGAGATTGGCCCCGAAGGGCAAGGAGAACCATTATGAAAGACTGGCAGAGTCAAGCCCACGTGAAGTGGGAATGTAAGTATCATGTTGTAATATTGCCAAAATACCACAAAAAGGCTTTGTATGGAAGGCTTCGTGGTAAGATTGGCAGGATTTTTCGGGAATTGTGTCGTCAAAAGGAGATAGAATTGTTGGAAGGCAAAGCGATGCCGGATCACGTTCATATGCTTTTGAGTGTACCGCCAAAGTACAGTATTGCAATGACGGTAGGCTATCTCAAAGGTAAGAGTGCCATTCGGATTCATCGTGACCTTTCGAAAGTCAAAGGGACACTGTTTGGTCGTAGCTTCTGGGCTCGTGGATATTGCGTGAACACGGTCGGCTTAGATGAATCAGTCATCCGTCAATATATCCAAGACCAAGAACAAAACCAACAGAACCAGGAACAGGACGAACTTAACGTCACGTAACGGCCCCTTTTAGGGGCCTTCCTCATACCACCGGCTTTGCCGGTGGTCGATGATTAAAATGACCGGCCCATTCTGGACGCGTCTGGAGATGTTTATAACCGAAGCCAGGAAGCGGAATATCATTGTTCAGATAGAAGTCTGGGACAGGTTTGATTTGTTCGATGGCAGTTGGGGATATTGGCCTGTGAGTCCATGGAATCCGAAAAACAACATAAATTATACGACGGAATTGTCGGGATTGGCGAAATCGTACCGCTCATTCAGCGACCATTCCTTCATTCAGGGAGTGCCGGGGCATCCAAAATATGAGAATGCATCAGGACCAAGGAAGCAGAAGTACGACCTGGTCCAAAGTTTTCAGGACAAATTTATTGACAAACTACTCTCAATTACGCTGGATTACAACAACGTGCTCTATTGCATGAACAATGAAACGCATGAAGACCCGGCATGGGGACAGTACTGGATGAACTAGATTGAAAGTAAAGCAAACGCCCGGGACAAAAGTGTGTCAACTACGGATATGTTTGATGATGTTTACAACGTAGAAAGCTCTCGAGGGCTTAATTATCAGCTAAGCAATCGGGGCAGATACGACTATGTCGATATATCTCAGACCAACAGCAGGCATGCGGACGAAGCACATTGGAACAAAGTAAAATGGATAGCCGACGCAGCGAGGAGAATGAATCCGCCGTATCTGTTGCATATGACTAAAATATATGGCAATGATATTGCCCTTGGCGGCAAACCCTGGAGCAGATTCAAGCCGGGTGATACTGACAACGCGATCGAAGAATGGTGGCGCAATCTAATAGCCGGTGTGGCCGGAGTGAGGTTTCATCGTCCTACCTCAGGGATAGGTTTGTCCGCTGCGGCGAAGAACTGCATTAGCGCGACAAGGAAGGTCGAAACCAGAGTGAAGTTTTGGGACGTCGAGACCAGGCTGGACCTTTTGACAAATCGGCAGTCTGATGAGGCATACTTAGCTGCCGATCCGGGGAAGGCGTATATTCTCTATTTTACTAAGAATGGCGGTGGGTCAGTCGGTTTGAAGTTGGACAGTTACCCAAATACGACGTTTCAACTTCGCTGGATCAATATCGGGACGGGTAACTGGGGATTAGCCACAACCATATCGGGCGGACAGCACGGTCACTATTGATCGCCCAGATGGTTCTTCGCATTGGGTCGCGACAATCATCAGGTGAAAAACCAAGAAAAGGAAATACGCCAATGATAGAACAAGTACACACACAATCCCGTCCGCATACCAAGCCAATGTTCGAACCCTAACGCACTTATGACATGGCCATTTTTGTAGAATAGGCAGATAATGGTCTTATTAGTTTTATTGCGGTTGTAATTTTTTTGAAGGAATAGGTGATATATTAATGTATAATTTTCAGATATGTATATGTTTTGTCCCTAAAGTACGTTCTCTTCTAATTAGAAAGGAGTGATATGTTTCTCAAGATTTTTAGGACAGTACTCATATTAGTGTTGATGATAAATGTCCCCATAAAAGCTGATCTAAATAATAAACCTGGGGCTACGTTTTTCGTTGCAACAAGCGGAAACAACTCCTGGTCCGGCAAATTACCAGAACCGAATAACGAAAAGACCGATGGACCTTTTGCCACTATCAAAAAGGCCAGAGATGCTATACACGAGCTTAAAGCAAAGCACTCTCTTACCAAGCCTGTAACTGTGATGATACGAGCCGGGACATATTTCCTTGACAAGCCTCTTGTTTTTATGCCGCAGGATAGTGGCACAAAGAGTTACCCTATTACGTATACTGCCTATCCCGGTGAAAGGCCCATCCTTAGCGGTGGAAGAAAAATCGTCGAGCCCTGGAAAACTTACAAAGACAATATCCTCGTTTGCGCCGTCAAAGAAGTTAAAGACGACAAGTGGATTTTTAGACAATTGTTTGTTGACGGAAAAAGACAACGCCGCTCTCGTATTCCAAACCGGGGTTTTTACAAAATGGAAAAGCCCATAGACAGAATTGCCTTCAAATACGAAGAAGGCAACTTCAAGAAATGGCAAAATCTTAATGATGTCGAGGTCATCGTTTGTCACTCCTGGAACGAATCCCGCCTTCTTGTCGCCGAGATAAACGAACAGGAAAGGATCGTAACGTTCGTCGATGCGAAAGCCGGACACCCTATCAACTGGTCGGGCGCTACCCTTAATCAATACTATATAGAGAACACCCTTGAAGAACTGGATGAGCCTGGAGAATGGTATCTGGACAAACATACAGGTAAGCTTTATTACCGGCCTGCTCAGAAAGTGGAGGATTCAGAAGTCATAGCACCTGTTTTGAACCAACTCATGAGGTTTCAAGGCAATACTGAGAAGAACGAATATGTCCAATACATAACGGTGTCCGGCCTGACATTTTCAGACGCTGATTGGATACTGCCCGAAAAAGGTTACCCCGATTGTGGTGATGTTGGAGACATCGTTGAGCCCTCAGCCATAACGCTCGACGGGGTCAGATATTGTACATTAAAGGACAACCTTATTAAAAACGTAGGTACTTACGCTATTGAGGTAAACGGCTGTGGCAACCGAATTACCGGCAACGAAATATTCGATGTCGGAGGCGGTGGAATCATTACCCGCAGTTTCAGCAAGGAACGGAACATAATCTCCTATAACCACATTCACCATTGTGGAATAGTCTATCACAGCGCGGTCGGCATCAATATCGATGACGGTGGAGGCACAATCTCACACAATCTGATTCACGACATGCCGCACTCCGGAATATATACGCGTCACTGGTCTACCAGGAATCAACCGCTGGGAAGGAGGAACCAGGAACAGGGTCTAATCATCGAAAACAACGAAATATATAACTGCTCACAAATACTGGACGACAGCGGCGGCATCTTTGTTCGTGATTCCGACATGATAATAAGAAACAACCTTATTCACGATGTATACTGCCAGGGACGTTGTCCCGGCTGGGGTATATACCTTGGCTGTGAGTCCAGAAACACCAAGGTCCAAAATAATATCGTTTATAGAACGACCGAGTCAGTTCACGTATGGTACAAAGACAGAAACATCACGCTCGAAAATAATATTTTCATCGATGGACAAAGGACACAGATAAATTACCAAAATCCCAGGAACCTGCGACACGATAACATAAAGTTCCTGCGCAATATCATTTATTATTCAGACCCTGCTGCATCACTTTTCAGAATAAGCGGCACAAGGTCGGCACCCATAGAATCAGATTATAATATTTTCTTCTGTCCCGGAGAGTGTATATGCCGTGATTCGGTCATCGAGGGTCTGCCTGGCACTGATACCTGGGAAAAATGGCAGGAGGCCGGCTTCGATATCCATACAGTTGTCGCCGATCCATTATTTCTGGATGTTGCAAACGATGTTTATATCTTAGACGCCAACTCTCCTGCCTTTGAGGTGGGATTTAAACCTATTGACACTTCTGAAGTCGGCCTGAGAGCCAAAAGGTCAGAGATTTATTGACAACTCTGTTGTTTACATCGTTAACGTTACAGCCACGTGTTGGGGTGAATTGGGCTGGTTTAAAAAGCTACAGCTGAATGGCC
>JAOUFU010000320.1 GCA_029858035.1 Phycisphaerae bacterium | reverse complement strand
GAATCAGAACTTTCAAAAATCAAATAAGAGTTAACAATCGGCTTGAGACCGACACGGTATAAACCCTGTCGGTTTTTGTTCAAGCCTTTGTCTCCGTGCGGCTCAGCCATGTCGTTGTACGCATAAAATAAATGCAATTTAAGAAAATAAATAAATCTTCTTTTAGCGTCTATTTCCTGTTCGCCGCATGTTGCATTATTACCCTTGTAACCTTTAGTTGCAAAAAAGGAGTAGAAGAAAGGCCCCAGCTTCAGCAGCCACAACAATCATTAGTTGAAAAACCAGAAAATAATGAGGAGAAGCAGGCATTAGAGATTTATCGCAATTTGTCTGGCCTGGTTCATGAAGATAACGCACATTCTTCCTTATTTATTAAGAAGTGGCTCGAAGATTATGAAAACTTTTTGCTCAAATATGAAAACTCACATTTACTCAATTATTCTGGGCAGGTCAAATATGATCTTTCGAAGTCCCTGCGAGAACTCTCTAAAAGTGAGAATAGTCTCGAAACTTTTCAGAATTATATTCACGTTCATCCTAATTCAAGAATTATTGATGGATTACACTTTGGCATAGGGTGTTACTATTTTCATAGGGGAAATCTACAGAATGCACTCAAGTATTTTAAAATCGTTAAGCAGAAATATAGTAATTCTTATTTTGACAAAGAATATCTCATTGCTGAAGATATAAGCAACTTAGAGAAGAATGCTGAAGAATTAAAATTAATTCAAAATAGCTATCAAAAACAAAGTGACGAGAAACTTTGGAAATTGGGTGAGCTGTATTTTCACTCGATGCAGCGATCTTGGAATACTCTTGAAGTCGGATATGACATGTCACTTCCTTTTAGTATTTTCGATGAATTAATAAAAAAGTATCCACGCAGTCAATGGGCGGATAACGCAGAGTTCTTGATAATTGTTTCAAATGAGGTTAATGCAGGCGAGGGAGGCGATGTAAGCAGTAATTTAGACTATGTTAAGGAATATAAAGAATTTATAAAAAAGTATCCAAAGAGTGAATTAATACCTGATGCTCTATTATCAATCGGACAGCTTTACTTCAGTTTCGTCAGGTTATCTAAAGAGGAAAATTATAATCAAGCTGATCTTAAAATGATAGCATTAGCAAAAATGAAGGCCGAAGAAGTTATTGCTAAATACCCGCTTGCCGATGCAGCTAAGGCTGCAAAGGACTTGCTAACCGAAATAAATATTTTTGAATCAAAAAAGAAATGACTCAGAATAAAATGGAAAACAGCGTACAACAAGTTCATCCAGCCCGACCGGGAATAACGCTTTTTTTTGTTTCCAGTCTTAAGTCTGCGGCCCGGCGGCTGATGAGAGTCGTTAGGCATCGGCCAAAAACACAGATGTATCGGCAATTTCTTCCTCTACCTTTTCCAATATTAACCACGTTGCGCTTGTTGTCGGCATTGAATTGAGAATGAGACGAATACATATTAACTTGTGATAATATTCCGTTCTATTTAGTAGAGTTTCATTCATGATAAATCCTTTCTGAGTGCCTAACAAAGCACTCAACTGGACAGGGAAACCCTGCCAGTTAGTTTGTCGTTCTGTATCCAAATAGAAACAAAAAAAGTTATCGGCTCTAGTTCTTATTGATCCACTCTAGGAGGATTTGATGTTTGATATGAACAGAAAGAGAGATCATTTTTTAAATGAAATTGATGAGCTAATTAAAGAGACTGACACTGCACTGGCCGAAAGAAAAACTGGAATAGCTGGTGACGGTACGATTGACGAATTGGAGGACTTTATTCAGACTCTAAAAGAAATGAAAGATGAGGTTTCAAAAAATAAATTGCCGCCTAAGGCTAAACGCGAACCGACCATGGGCTGGTATGTTACAGATACTTGGTCTTATCAGAATCCTCTTGGGGCAAAAATAATAAGAATTGAGGAAAAATATAAGAAATTATAATTCTGCGAGGAGCTTGCCGAGAGCTTATTGATAAAACACTACCCGAGGATAAAGAGTGACTTAAAAATGAACAAAATACAAAGTAACATTAAAACTATAAAAACAGAACAATTTGCTCCAGGCGACGCGGGATTAGCCGCTTTTCTTTTTCAGTTTTGGCCTTAGTGCCCCGCGCCCCTGAGCATGGTCGTTAAATGATAAAAATGACAATAACTCAAATTAGCCTGCTCGCCTTGTGCGCCCTCGTATTATTCTTTCTCATGCTCGCCTACATAATACGAATTAACAGAAAAGCAATGACGGCACACTGCGAGTCATTCGAAAACCTCTCAGCGCTCATACCAGGCTCCGTTTCAAAGTACAGTAAATTGCTTGACCAACCCTCATTCAGCGGTATGTTTTCAAGCCACAAGTACTCTTTTACCTACGCCAGAGGACTATTGCCTAGTCGATGGTTTGAATTAAATTTTGAACGAAAATCTGCAAACGGCATGAAACTTTATTTTTACTCTGGTAGTGTAGGTCGAGTATTGTTCATGAAAAGAATCTATACTGGTGATCACATGCTCGATCAATATTTTATATATTCAAACAAGCCTGAAGAAGCCAAAAGATTCTTATCAGATTACTCACGACTTACGGCAATAAAGAATCTAATTTGGGCTGGCTGGGACCCGCCGAACATTATAGGAAAGCTTCTCAAAACAAGCACGGGGGTTCCAGTGCGAATCGATCCCCAATGGATCAAGAAGACATTAGAAAACATACTGATACTAGGAACATAATTGCATTTAACAACAAAATCGAGGCGACAGGGATTAAGCTCTTCGGGTTTTCAAAGGTTGGTTGCCCCTGCGCCTCATTTAAGTCGTTATCTGTAAGAAATAAATTCATACAAAGGAGAATTTCCCATGTTTGAGAATGAAACTGTCGATGTTCCCTGCTCTAAGTGTGGAGCAAAGCATTCTAAAAAAATCGGTTGGCTCAAATCGACCAACCAATTTACTTGTTCCTGTGGCACAATTATCAAAGTTGAGTCTAAGGATCTTCATGATAAAATTGCGACGATTGAACGGAACATTAAAAAGTTTTTTAAATAGTTCGGGTTCTCTTTTGATGATTATACATAATTCAGAAAACAGAGAATCAAATTCATCTGATTCAACAATAATCTTAATCATTGGATACCTTCTTTCTATGAGGAATAACTTCATAAAACAACCAAAGGATAACAGTTAACAATATTAAACCTAAAACATGCCCGACCAAGAGAGCACACAAAGCTTTATAAGGATTACATACTATCAAGGTCTCTTGATTGCAGGTGGCTTCACACTTCTTGGCGGATTCATCGGTGCATGGCTTAACCATTATTTCGCTGGACAGAGAAATAACGCCGAAAGATATAACTCTGCTTACGACAAATTCGCTGAAGCTTTCACCCCTGCTTTGCATCGGCTCGACGACCCTAAAGATATGCTTCACGACATTATCAGAGAAGAATTCCCCCGCCATAAAGATGCTTTCTTCACTTTTGAGCATATGGTCAGAGGCGGCAAAGGCGAATCCAGATTCAAAGAGAAATGGAAAGAGTACGAAATAAAACGAGAAAGAATATATAAGTACATATGGGGTGATGATCCCATTACTGATTTTCCGGAGCTTCTTGAGCCTGACGGTGTTACTATTAAAAACCTCACTGAAGAACTGAAACGACTTATCAATGAACTGCTTAAAATCGCAAAAATATAAAGCCGCAGATAACACCAGCATCCAGCCGACCAGCGATAACCGTGGTTTGGTTTTGGTTTTAGGCTTTTGTGCTGGCGGCTGATGCATCTCGTTAGAGCTACAAAATAATAATGAATAAAGATCTTAAAGAATATAGAACCGGACTCATTCAGACGGTTGAGAAATTAAATGATAACTATGACAAGTTAATCATAACATTGTCCGGTGGCGCCTTGGCTTTATCTCTCAGCTTCTTAAAAGATATTATCAAAGACGCACAGATAACCTCGCCAGAATATCTTATTTTATCGTGGGGGCTATTTATAATGAGCTTAACCTCTGTGTTAGGTTCTCTCTTGTTCGGAATAGCTGCTCATAAAAAGGCAATAAAGCAGGTTGATGCAGGCACTATATACAAGGAAACGCCGGGTGGTTTTTCTTCCAAAATTACTACGTTTCTGCATTATATAGGCACTGCCTTCTTAATAGCTGGCCTCGTTTTGATAACAATCTTCATCTACTCAAATATGGAGGTATCAAATGTCAAAAAACAAAACACCACCGCCACCGCCGTCAAAAACTCCGCAACAGAGACCACCGGCACCGGGACGCCCAGTCACAAATGAACCAGGTAGAAAAGGCAGCTGGTCGCCACCGCCGCCACCACCACCGACGAAAAGAGGCAAATAAATTCTAAGACAAAATAAAAAGCTCTAACACTTCAATCAAGGCGCCTAGCAATAAGCGTGGTTTGGTTTTCAGCTTAGGCGGTTGCGCCAGCGCCTTATTGTTTTCGTTGGGCTTACTCACTTTACTAATAGTCATCTAAGGGGGTCTTTATGAAGCTAGCAGTATTGACAAACGCAAGAAATGCTGCATCGTATTGTACTCGATATTTTGTAATAATATGCATGGGAATCCAACTCGCGGGGTGTAGCGCAGTTGTAAGAAGTAAAGTGAGTGTGCCAGATCACAACATTCAAGGTGCTAGCCTCACAGATGCAGATACCATTAACTTTAACTGGCCAGATATGGATCTCAGCATTCAGGCTCAAAATCATCAAGGTTCTATAGGTTTTGTGCAGCTTTTCTTAGTACCCATTATTCCCGTGTGGTCAACTGATAAGAAAGAGCAAGACAGCTTTTATTTTACTTTTTGGGTCAATATTTCGCCGAAAGATAATACCTTTACATTTGATCCTGGCCGAGTTACCTTGAAATTTGATGATAGAACAAAGGTCCATGTAAAGAAATTTATCGGCCCTTTGGAACCATATATTGGTGCACGCTCAAATTGGTATGGGTGCGGTGGACGTCGATACAGCGGTACATCACAAAGGGGTATCTATGGGATTGCGGAAGAAGAGCTTAAAACTCCAGACGGTCCTATTTCTATTCCCTTTTCGGAAAACTCCAGAGGTCGCTGCTTTCTATTAGGTTTTGACACTAACAGTTCTCCTGATAGGAGCTTCATACTCTCAATTGAAGGGATAGAGAAGAAAGGTTTACAATATTTAATACCGGAAATCACTTTCAGCAAAGGCGCAGACTGGGATATGTTACCTGTGCCATAGAATAAATAATGCCCAACCAGTCATTCAACCCGACCGCTAATAGCTCGTTTCACTCGCTAACCGCGGCCGGTTAATTCAATCGTTAAGCCGTGACTGAATATATCCACACCCGTAAGGAGATTTTCACA
>JAOUFU010000319.1 GCA_029858035.1 Phycisphaerae bacterium | reverse complement strand
TACGAAAGAATGTGGAATACGATTGCCGCGCACAATCCGCGGGCTTTTCTCTTTCTTGGCGACAACATCTACATCGACAATCCGACAAGACCGGCCGTACAGCAATATTGTTATTATCGAAGACAGTCCCGCCCTGAATTCCGCAACCTCGTCGCCTCCACGGCCATCTACGCCATCTGGGATGACCACGACTTTACCACTAATGATGGTTGGGGCGGACCAAAAATCAACGAGCCCGAGTGGAAGATTCCCGTCTGGCGCTTATTTCGCAACAACTGGAACAATCCTTATTACGGCGGAGGGGAAAACCAACCCGGCTGCTGGTTCGATTTTTCCATCGGTGACGTCGACTTCTTTATGCTCGATGGAAGATACTACCGCATGAAATCCAAAGGTGATAATCCATCCATGCTCGGTCCGGTCCAGAAAGAATGGTTATTAAAAAAAGTAAAGGCTTCTACCGCTACATTCAAAGTACTCGCCTCTCCCGTCTCCTGGGCGTATGGAACCAAGCCCGGAAGTCGTGACACATGGCAGGGCTACAAGAAAGAACGCGAGGAAATATTGGCCTTTCTCGAAGAAAACAAAATTGACGGAGTAATCCTTATCTCAGCCGACCGTCATCGCTCCGATATCTGGAAGATTGACCGTGCCGAAGGATATGACCTTTACGAGTTCGAAAGTTCAAAGCTGACAAACATCCACACACACCGTCTGATGGAGGACGCCCTATTCGGATACAATAAGAAATGCTCATTTGGATTGCTCACATTCGACACAACAGCGACCGATCCAACGGTAACTTACCAGATAATCAATATTGATAACGAACTCATCCATACGTTCTCGCTGCTCAAAAGCCAGCTTACACACAAAAAAGCAAACAACAACAGGTAGGCTGCCAAAGAGCCTTGGTTCCGATAATACGCTTACGAACGCGTCCGGAAACAGAGATTGTTAATGGTGCAAACAATAGTAAAGATAAGTAAATCCTGGGGTGTCCCCCAAGTGATTTTCAGCTAATAATCCAACGTGAACTGCAATTCCCTCTGTTCATCCAGTTCCTGGTCACACTACAGAAACTGAATTAATACCCATTGGCACGTTACATAAATTTTACCTTTATCAGCGTGTCGGCGTGCGCCTCTCATCGCTCGAATCTGAACTGTCATTATAACGATATCCCAGTTCCGGAGCCAACTCCCAATTAGTCAACTTGGTATCCCATCCTCTCAAAGGCTCTTTCGGCTCCTTCTGGGATATTGTTATCTCATTTAACTTAATCCGTAACTCTTCGTCCCAATACCTTGTGCTAACAGGTATGTGCTCAATATTGTCCCCATCAAAACTGTAAAGCATATCATAATAACGCCTGGCATACATATTCCTTCCGGCCGACCAATCATTCACTGGGACAACATCCACAAGAACCACTCCAGTAGTATAATCAATTGTCTCGGGCGTAGTAGGCACGGTCTTTTCCCCCTCCGCAGGCTCAAACTCAGCAACCTTACCTATGACCTCTCCCGGCTTGACCGCAAAGTCCTTACTATACCAGTAACCTAATGTATACTTGGCGACATTCACTGTAACAACCCTCGCAGCCTCCTGTACATCACGAGGGAAAAAGTACAATGTCTCCGGAACCTTTACAATATCATTTGCTTCAGAGAACTCGCTCCATAAAACAACCTTTTTCTTCAGGTCTTCATCTTGCTCCTTGAACTTGTTCGTCCCGGCTATCGGACTAAAAACACCCAAGCGAATTCTGTATCGGTAACTATTCCCCGGCTCCACAGTATCATCGTGCGCCCAGAACAACAACGGCTCCCGCAACCTCGTAAGATTGGTTTTCTTCGTAATCAGAATATCTTCCAGCTCTTTATAAATATCATCCAAACTTGTTGCCCTCGAAGTCTCTCTAAGTTCCTCCAGACGTGCCTTTCTCTCTCTCTCGCGCTCCTCACGCTCTTCTTTCCTTGACAAAACCTCCGTTTCACCCCCGAGATCGCCACGGTCTCTTCTTGACCGCGTCTCTCTGCCAGTTCCTAAACGATCTTCCCTGGGCGTGGAGTCACGCCTTCCGCCAGACGGGCCTCGAAAAGATGCTGTTTCAGATGTTCTGCCTCGCCGATCTTCGCGTGCTTCCTCACGCTCCTTTCTCAATTTTTCACGCTCCTGCTCACGCTCTACTCTTTCTGCCTCTCTGGCCCTACGCTCCTTTTCCATCTCTATCTCTTGCCGCTGTTCTACATATTTCTTATGTAGCGAGGGAGGAAACCACTCTTCTTTTGCCGATGCAATCCTATAAGCCTCCGGCTGCAGCAGAGCCATCCTCACTTTCGCATCATTAAACTGAAGCAAACGAACCTTTATCCCGCCGGGCGGCAGATTTTCAACCTCTTCTACAGATTCAAACAGCTTTTTGTGAAGGTCGATCCTCGTTCGAGGCACGATCTGCCACTGGCCCCAACTGCCATCGGCACCCAATTCTTGTCTTTGCAACTGCACAGCCGCAAAAACCGGTTCCGCAAGGCACGGGTCACGCCACTCTTCCTGATCAACACCTTCACCGGCAAAGCTATCATAAAATCTCCCATACAGTCCCGCGACATCAAACTTCGCTTCCACCGTCACAAAATCAATATCATTTGGTCTACTCACTGCCATATCATATTGATTCTCCTCTTCAATTTCTATTATAGGCTCATAAGCCACCGCCCTGATGTACGAGATTGCAGCATCGGTGACCTCACCGATCAATGGAACATTATATTTTTGTTTACCTCTAAAATCTGTTGAACTATGAATGGGTAGCGGCCAATACAAGCTAATATCAATATCACCTATCGGTAGATCGACCAGACCAACAAAAGCATCAACCCGCTGTTTGTATGGCGGCAGCGGCTCAGGCTTACCCTCCAGCTTCAACTTCAAGAATTCTGCTTCCTGGTTGATACGACGATCAATATCACTGGGACCAAGTTTCACACCCGCATACAGAACAACCTTATTCGGGCTGATGACTACACGCGTTATCAAAAGCCAAATACACACAAGTCCAACAAGAACCAACACGATCTTTTCAACATGCTCTTCGAGAAAGTTGCCGCCTTTTTTACGCATTTCTACACCTTCGCATAGTTTACTCTTTTAATTTGTTACCATACTGCAGGTCTTATCAACGACCGCGCCTGGGGTCAATACCCATCGGCAGGGTTTGAATCACTTGAGATTTCTTAACCGATACCGGCTTAATATCATCGTAACCCTTCGTGCTAAAGACATATTCGCAAATTAAATCTAATTCCACAACAGCATCCTCACCATAACGGTAGTTTCTGTGAATTTCATCTTGTCGGTTAATCGACGTAATCTTACTTTCTAAAATCGTTATCTGATTATGCTTTGCGTATCTTGGGCCCTGTATCTGCCCACTCACTTGACGAATTATATGCCGCTTTGCGCTGCACAACTGCTGCATAAACCGCAAAACCGCTTTCGTACTTACCACAACACGAACATTAAAATGCACAACATCGATGTCATCATTACATACCCGACTGGTCCAAGGCAGCGCAAGTCCGTCCTGAATTGTAAGAACATACATGGGCATATCCCGTGCTACTCGTGAAGTGGACCTCGTCGATCGCCCCTTAGCCGTAGTCGTAATGAAACGCCCCATGACCGACTCGTCGGAATTGAACCATATACTCTGAAGCCGTTTGACCGGCGATTCGAAAACACTCTTCGAACCCGAATTCATAGCATCTACCGTATCGATAATATCTTCGGTTATCCAGTAAGCCAACTGGTAATACCAGCAGTCCTTAATCGCCTCGGGCGTCCCGGCATACTGATATTCACCCCAGAACTCGTACCCGCTCAAGGTAATAGGATTAATATAAACAGAAGCAGACTCCGCTTTCGATCGGCAAAGAGCATCTCTTATCTCAGTACTGGCTCCGCTCAAAGCCCCCCGATTTAAGTAGCTACCGCTGCGACTTCCAACACCGGATAAGCCCCCCGTGCTTCTGTTCAACTCCTCCTCTGTGGGACATTCACCGGCATTTACACCCTTAAGCTGCTCATCCACCCCACTGCGAAACCACTGACCAAATTCCTTGAAAAGCAAAATTGAAGCATCTTTGGGCTCTGGAAATATCTTGTCGCTTAATAACTGTCTTTGACTCAGTTCTTTGGCTAAAAGCGATATTTGATTGGCATCGCTTTGATATGCCTGCTGTCGCTCTTTCTCTACTTTCCATTGGTCACTGGCAGGGGTATTTTGACGTAAGGACGAAATTTGTCTGCTCCCCTGCATAACACTTTCTTCTGATATCTGCGCCTTGAGTTTACTGTTCATCAATTGGGGTGGTACAAAAAGCAGCACGCCAACCAGGCCTATAATAACCGGTACTAATAGAGATGAATGTCTCTTAAAAACACTCAGCTTTTGTATAACATCTTTAAATTGGGGGATATCCATTTTAACTCACTATTCTATTTCGCTCTTTTCATTTCTTATTATAGCCTGGCGTTATCCTAAAAGTCATCAAGACCAACTGTCTTCCTTCCAGTTCTCCCAACATCACCCGGCTTCTGCTCCGTGGTCCGGTCAGCTGGCATTGCAGTTGCACCCGACCGACCACCATAATCAAAAGGAGTAGCCGGACCTGCCACGACAGGCGGAGCCGGCGCATCTTTCCACGCAAATTTAACATTCAGTATGAACCAACTGTCATTGACTGTATAAATAGGTTTGCCCCTGGTGTCGAGTTTCTCTTTCCCATCCTCGTTCAACTCAACAACCTTACTGATAATTTCCTTCGTCATAGGATCAACCAAAACACGCACACCAGCCATTCCATCATCTATCGATCTTGACATTCCCGGTATTGGTCTTGACATTACCTCGCTTGTTGCTCTCCTTTTTTCAAATCTAATCTCCTCAATACCTATTCCTCTAAATATATCCGTAGTATCACTTCTACTTAGCTCCTCATGGGCTTCGACTGGGTCTGTTTTCAACTTGAAGTATTTGTCACCTCCGGTTTTCTTGTATAGTGTGAACGGACTGTTCCCATCAATAATATCGTCGAGATGTGACAATCGAGTAATAAATCCCCATTTGTCCGGTTCGTTTTCCACGCCCACAGGGTCCATCAATTCATATATGCTCTTGTATGGACTGTATCCCACCATTGTTACCAAAAATCCCGGCTCGCCTTGCCGTACAGCGCCAACGCCTTGCATGCCTCCGGCACCAGTGAAATCCGAACGGTCCCGTCTTCTCTCAGACATACTATACCCATCGGTTCTACTCTCAAACGCCACAGCGTTAACATCTTCTTCAAAGTAAATCTGCAAATCCGTTATGAATATCTG
>JAOUFU010000318.1 GCA_029858035.1 Phycisphaerae bacterium | reverse complement strand
ACACGGCATTTACTATTTAAAGCCATTTTTGATAGAAATGCGGGACGACAAACTTGATAAGCCCCGAGAACTTCGTTATGGCGGTAAAATAGATGAGTCTTATTCTATTAAACAAGTGGTACAACAGGATAAGGATTTGGTGCATTTTTTAGGCTTCAGGATGCAGGAGGAACGAGCCTGGGGGCCAGAGAAAAGAGAATTCGAACCTGAGATCTTACATCACGCAGCCTACGATTTGAAAAAAAAGAAGGTAGTTAAAACTCATGCTATATGCAAAAATACTCCTAAAATAGAAATAGATAAAAATTCTGAAACTTCTTATGGGCCTTTATCAATAGATGCCTTGGGTAATGATGTCTATGCCGTTTTTTCCTGGATTCAACACAGACTCCAGCCAAGGCCGATTCCCGTAAATGACATTAAATCGACTATATTCTATTGGCAACATAATGCTGACGTGTCCGGTGGTGTTGAGGAAATAGCCGATGGTTACGTTCCATTGGTTAAAGTTGACTCATCCGGGAACGTCCACATCTTTTGGATAAATAAAAACGCAAGTCTTGTACATAAAGTTAAAAAGAAAGGAGTATGGGGTAAGGATAGAATTCTTGTGGACAGAGTAGATTTAATGTCGAGTGTAACTTATAGCAATTACATTGCAGCAGAATTTGATAGAGAAAATAATCTACACCTGGTTTATCCTTCAGGTGGTACATTGGTTCATTCAGTATTAAAGGTAAATTAAATTTTATTCCTAATATATTTGTCTCTTTGGAAACGGAAAAATCAAAAAGCAAAAGCAATGAGTGAATCGGGACAGATAATCGTTAACATGATACGGCGAAAACATATATGAAAGGGTATACAATAAAAGCGAGGATACAAGTAATAATAGGATTACTAACGGCTATAGTGTGTGCCGTAGGTATTCTCATAATTTCATTTGACCTGCCCTTTTTTCTAATCGCGTTAATCTTTCCAATTGCATATGGAGTAAATCTTATAAAGAAAAAACTGAAAACAGTAAAAATAATCTTTTTCATATGGTGTGGAGGTTGGCTTTTATCCTGTATTCTCTTCTGGCTTATAGATGTCTTGGGTGTGACGGGATTTTGTGCTTTTGGTATTCTGGAGTTAATATTTATATTACCTATTTGGATTCCTGTTTCTCCTCTTTTCGAATATTCACTTGCTGTGCGAGTTATTAGTGGTGCTATTGTTATGTTTCTTTTCTGGATAGGAACCCGAGGTGTTAAGCAAATAATAAAAGCAGAACAGGAGAAAAGCGAAGAAATAAAATTAACAGACAATTGTTAAAACGGTGCGGTGCATTTCGGCGGTTCTTTCTTACTATCTTCTCACCCGGGCCGGGCAGAGAAAAGTCTACTGGATTCGAAATTTACCGGAGAAGCCAGGCGGTCAGATTTAATCCGCCTTTACAACCGTAGATTGCATGCTTTAGTTCACGCTGGCACAGACGTTTTTCGTGGTCACACTCCCCGCCGGTATAATAACTCTCCAGCACTGCCAAAGCGCTCTTGTCTCCGATTTGACCGAGTGCCCAGACCGCACGGTTTCTCTTTTTAAGACTGTGATTTTCAGAGCTTGCGTATGCTATCAACGCTTTCACCCTGTCCCCCGGATATTCCTTCGTGGCCTCGGCGCACATCTGTCTCACTGCAGATCTGATACTAAAGCAAATTCCCACAAACATCACAAGAACGAGAACTACACAGGATACAACTCCGTAAACGAGGACTTTTTTCCAACCGGCAAACCTCCTTTTTTGTTCCGGCTCGGTATGTTTTTTCATTGCTCACCTCCTTTCAAAAGGCTAATAAAATTATATACTATCGCCGCTGTAAATCAAGGGAAAAAATAAGAAACCTCTTTGAAAAGATTCCTGTAGAAACCACGATATGAGAACGCCGATTTCTGAAAAGATGCTATCTGACGTCCCTCGAAGCGAAATCGGCGATTCTAAGTGCGCAAAGTTCCTCTAAGAGCCACCCTGAAAGATACTGAGAACCGGCTTAGACAATTTTTGCAAGTCTGAACAAAGAGCGCCAAATATAACTGTTTATTTTTGTGACTAATCTAACCGAGAGTAGGATGCTTTTTTCCACTTACCCTTACTCTTGGCTTTGGTCCTTAGTCCCGGTGGAATCGATTCTCCATATACAGGCTCCCAGCCATCGGCGGTATCGAGGCTCATCTCCCATTGGGCACCGCGAATGCGGAAAAAATGCCCGTCGTAGTAGTAATGATCCGGCAGGTCGATGACAACGTACACACCGCGTCCCGAATCGTAAACGAGCTCCACACCCTTTGTTTTGTGATTATGGCGATACCCATGTGCGGGAGCGTGTGGCGGAGGCCCGTTTCCTCTTCCTATTTTCTCACTTGACGTATGGCGTATACCCACACTCGAACACGATGCAACCATGAGCGCCGCACAAGCCAAAACAACTGCGCACAGTAATAAAGTTCCTGACTTCATAGTTAATCCCTCTCAATATCTTAATGCTAAATTATAGACGTACTTATTAAAGTATAAGAAACGTTTTTTATGCAGGCAAAGTCGCCGAAGCAGACTGCTTTGAGTCTGTGGCGAGTACCGATAATCAAGGGCAGGTTCACGGAAAAGACAAAATTAGCCGTGTAGGGAGTGTAAAATTTGCTTTTGCACGCGCGGTTAAAAATCGTCGCTGTGCGTCGAGCGTATTTAGCCCCGGCCCCGCAATTCTCAGGCAGGAACCTCCATCGATTGTATTTGTTCAACTTCCTTGTTGTTGAACTCCAGACCTTGGTAAACGAGCCAAAGAATTAAGAGTTTATGCCTTTATGGTTTTTCTTCGTACACAAAGCGGCCCGTGGCAACGTCAAAGACTCGAATGACAACCACAATGCTTGGTCGGCTTTGATCATATACGGACACACGCACATAATCTTTCTCTTTTGTAGGCCGGCTTATCAGCCATGCCCCAAGCGGAACGCGATGAATAAGGCTTTGACAATCGCCGGCTCTTGGCTGGTGACCGGGTGGCCTGCCCGGATACCATATCCGGCAATGGCCGGGAGGAGGAAGATGACCGGGTGGTATGTGCAGTGCAACAGGATAGACTCCGCTGCCGCTGTAGGTTACTGTTACCCCTTCCGACCCCTCCGGGGGGGCCGGGAAGTCATCGGGAAGCCTTGGAGGAAAATCAGCCCTGACCGATACACTCTCGCAGCCGTTTGCTGCCAGCATAAAACATAATATAAACACCAACGCAAGATATCTCATTTAACTTACACCTCCAATTATTACATCCTCAGTAATAATTACCTTTTTATGCTCCACAACTGCTTCGTACTGTGGGCTACTTCGCCCAGCCTGGATTCAAAAGTGTCCAATCGTTGATTTAACCATCACAGCATATTTGGATTATACTCACTGTAACAAATGTTGGCAAGACCTGGGTCTGCTCATAATCTTTGGGACGATTATAAATTTCATGTTACCTTGACACAGCCGGTTCGACTTAATATATTACACGCTCTCGTTTTTAATCTTTTGTTGATATCTTTCTTGTATAGACTTGCCTCGATTAAGGATAAGAATATGGACCGGCGCAGTTTTCTAAAAACGATAGGCCTGGGAACAGCCTCGCTGATAATGCACGGATGCGAAGCCCCATCCCCCCGGCCTCCCGACTTAGTGCCTGTGGACAAAAAAGTAGTGGCCGAAGGTCCTAACATCGTCTTCATCATCGTCGACGATATGGGCTGGATGGACCTGGGCTGTTACGGCAGCAGGCATATCAAAACTCCGAACATAAACCGGATGGCGGCAGAAGGGATGCGTTTCATGCAGGCTTACTCCGGCTGCACCGTATGCGCCCCGGCCCGAAGCGTTCTTATGACAGGCCTGCACATGGGCCATACACCCGTCCGCGGGAACACCGGCGGGATACCGCTGCACGATGAAGATGTAACAGTTGCCGAAGTTTTGAAAAAGGCCGGCTATGTTACAGGTGGTTTCGGCAAGTGGGGCCTCGGTGAGGTCGGCACAACCGGCGTGCCGGAAAAGCAGGGCTTCGACGAGTTCTTTGGATACTACCACCAGATACACGCGCACGACTACTGGACGCCTTACCTTTGGCATAACAGCGAAAAGGTCCCGATTACCGGCGAAGAAGGTAGTGCTGAACGCTATTCGCATAACTGGATATTCATGAAAACTCTGGACTTTATTTCCCGAAATAAGGACAAAACTTTCTTCTGCTACGCACCCTGGACCCCGCCTCACGGCAAATACCAGATACCCGAATCCGACCCTGCGTGGCAGATGTACAAAGACAAGCCCTGGCCGCAAAACGCAAAAGTCGTAGCCGCGATGGATACGATGCTCGACCATCATGTCGGCCAACTCCTGACATTGCTCAAGGAGCTTAATATAGATGAGAATACGATTGTATTTTTCGTCTCCGACAACGGGGCCGCCCAGCGCTTTGACGGCGTCCTTGATTCGAGCGGGCCTCTGCGCGGTTTTAAACGCTCTTTGTACGAAGGCGGCATCCGCGTGCCGATGGTTGTCCGCTGGCCGGGCAAGATAGCCCCGGCCAAAGTCAGCGACCTGCAGTGCTCCTTTGCCGACGTCATGCCCACACTGGCCGAGCTGTCAAATGCAACGAAGCTTATGCCCTCGAACGTCGATGGCCTCTCGATTGTTCCCACGCTGATGGGCCGGGATGACGAGCAGAAGAAACACGAGTTTTTATACTGGGAGTGGCATAAGTATAACTGGGCCAAGCGCCAAAATGCCCCGGATGGGTTGATGCAGGCAGTACGCATGGGCAAGTGGAAGGCCGTTCGGCAAAGCTCCAACGCCCCCTTTGAGCTGTACAACTTAGGCTCCGACATAAGCGAACAGAGCAACACAGCCGCCAAGCATCCGGATGTTATAGCCAAAATCGAAAGTTTCGCGGCCACAGCCCATACAGAACCGCGGCCGCAGATTGAACCCGAAAAAGTCGATGGCAGGCAGTACAGATAGCGGAGGTGATATTTCTTAGCCGGCCGGTTGCAGGGATTGGGGACTTGTATTTGGCCGGTGTAGTGAGCGAGAGAGTTAAGCAGGGGGTTAATTTTCATACGCGGCAGCATATATTTGGCCCTACTTGATAAGTAGGCAAGGATCATGGGAAATTGGGTTTGTTTGGGTTTGAATTGGGTTTGTTTTGGCATAATATTGGCTTTAATTGGGTTTGATTGGCTTTGAATTGGCTTTAATTGGCTTTGAATTGGCTTTGTTTTCCTAATTGACCAAGTGTCCATTTGGTCGTAATCCTTTGTTAATACTTCATTTACGTTCAACTTGACTTTTTTGAAATTGGCTTTGTTTTGCATAAAAAGTTTAT
>JAOUFU010000317.1 GCA_029858035.1 Phycisphaerae bacterium | reverse complement strand
ATTAGACTAAAATATGTGGGTCATCCGTTATAACAGTGATAAACGGCCGTTTCTTTGATTGGACAAGTGGACTTGATGGTCGAAGACAAGATACTTGTATGGAAATTTAATCGCGGAAGCAAAGATGCTCTGCGGCGGATCTATGAAAAGTACAAAGATGACCTGCTGGGATTGGCAATCACCCTGTTAAGAGATAGAAGCGTCGCTGAAGACATTGTGCACGATGTTTTTGTCTCGTTTGCCCAAACTACGGGAACTTACCATCTCAGCGGGACCCTGAAAGGCTATCTTTCAACCTGCGTTGCCAACCGTGCCCGTGACAGGAACCGTTTAAGGTCGGGACAGGATGCCGGGCTGGATGTTGTGGAAGTGGTTGGTTCCAATTCGGATGGGCCGATGGAACATGCGATCGGCTCTGAGGAATCAGGCCGGTTAAAAGATTTACTTGACCGCCTTCCCTACGAGCAGCGAGAGGTTATTGTCCTCCACCTGCATCACGGGATTCGGTTTCGGGAAATAGCCGGGGCACTTGGTATTTCGATCAATACAGTCCAGAGCCGATACCGATATGGTTTGGACAAGCTTCGTTCAATTTTGAATAGTGTGGTGACCAAATGAGACCCAAAGAGAATATAGAAAAATTCGTAAGAGTTGGAAAGCCGCGTGTAACAACCAGCCGCCAAATGGATAAGCGCACTCTGGATGACTCGTTTGAAGCTATGGAGCAAACTATCCGGACTAAATCGGCAGACCATAAGCCGAGTGTACCCAGGATAATCTTCCAAAGCAGAATGATAAAACTTACAGCAACAGCGGCTGTGATAATTGTCGCTATAGGTTTAATTTCTCTTTTCGTTCACCAGGGCCCGGATGAACAAATCGGTTATGACCAGTCTCCAACAAAAATGATGTCGGCCATATCGCTGACAATGGCCTATCGTCGCGGCGGAATAGATACCCTCGACGAACAGTGCGAGAAGGCAATCCGGATGCTCGGACCAAGGCCGCTGCATCTGACGTTGGGGCAATTACTCTCAGAAAATAACGGTTAAGATACAGAAAGGATAAGACAATGAGAAAATACACAAATAACAAATTTATGAAGGCTATATGTATTACCTTAATGTTAGCCATATCAGGCCCGTCGGCTTTTGCATTGCCGCCGGACCCGGACAACGCCGCACTGCTGTATTATCAGGCGTTTCTGCTCTATGAACAGCCGGACGAAAGCACCAGAGATTTACTAAAAGACGTTTCGGAAGGCAAAATTGAACCAAGTAAAAAAATCATCGAGTACGTCGAAGGCTGCCATACCTCTCTTGAACTTGCGATGGTTGGCTCGGAGATTCCCATGTGCCACTGGGGCGTAAGATTTTCCGAAGGTTTTGCAGCGAACCTCCCCTTTCTGGCCCAGGCCAGATTTCTATACCGGCTTGTCGTCGCAGACGCAAGGATTCTTGCCGGCCAAGGTGCTTATAGGGAGGCACTTTCCCGGTGTCTTGTCGCAAAGAGGATGGGCCAGCACATGGGCGATAATGTGCTTATCTCGGTTTTTGTGGCTATCTCCATTGATAAGGGCGCTAATAACTGCATCCGTGATATTCTGGGAAGGATGCCGGCCGATGTTGAGACATTGCAATGGCTCAAGACGCAGGTGGCCACGGTGCCAACCCGGGCGCTCTCAATCAACCATGCCTTGAAACTTGAGCAAGAAGTTGCGCTGCAAACCATGCGCGTCGAGAATATAGATATGCTCGTAGAAACCCTGACTGGTGCAGGCATAGAGGTCTCAGATGAAATGCTCAAAGCAGTAGACAAAATGTCACTTGAGAAATGTAGAGAACACTACTCAAACCACATGTCTGCAATGCAGAATGTCCTCAGTGCACCGATGACGTATGCAAAGAAGTATCGTGAGCTTGAGAAGCTTGATAAACGGGCAAAAAGTGAAGCGAAAGGCAACACAGATGCGGCCATCACTGCCTTCCTGGCACCGGCCTCGGCCAAGGCCTACAATCTCTCATCCAATGCCCATGCAATCAACAACGCAACAAGGACTGCTGTCGACATCTATATCATCAAGGCAAAAACGGGGAAACTGCCGGATGGGCTTCCTGCTGATTCGCCAAAGGACCCCTTCAGCGGTAAGGACTTTGAATATGAGGTGACAAAGAATAGCTTCGTCCTTCACTGCCAGGCCGAGGATTTGGAAAAGAACGAAATCCATCAATACGAATTCAAGGTTTCAAAATAAACCGTACTTTTCGTCAGTTACAAAGGCCGAGCATGTGTGGTTCGGCCTTTTTTATGCGCAATACCGGCAAAAATGGAAAAAACCTTGTGAAAAGTCGCTGCGCACAAGCTGTTATTTTCGTCTATAATGGTGAGATCTTGAAGTAGGAACCTGAGGAAGTTTTTTGAAAAACGGGCACGGAAAACTCTTGGAGCTGTTGGAAAAATCCGGGGCAAGTCTGCATACGCTCCTGACAAGGCTTACACTGCGCGAGGACGTGGCCGAGGAACTGATACAGGAACTGTTTATAAGGCTCACTAATTCCAACGAGTTGGATAAAGTTGAGAACCTTGGTGCTTATGCCCGCAAAGCTGCAATTAATCTGGCTTTTGACTGGCGGCGCAGCCAGAAGCGGAATGCTTTAGGTTTGGACCGGCTAAACGAACCGGCCTCGAATGATAATTCGCCATTAGCCAAACTGGTTCAGAGAGAAGAGCTACAGAAAATACTAAATGCAATCGAGCAGATAAATACACCTGCCCGCGAGGTCTTTGTGATGCGATATATCCAGCAGGAATCTTATGATGATATTGCAAAACAGCTTGGCAAAACAGCTCATCAGGCCCGTGCCTTGTGCTCCAGGTCTCTGAGCCATCTTAGAAATATACTCGGATCCAACAAATCGGGTCCTTCCGGAAAGGAGATACAAAATGTCGAAGATTGACGAAAATGAAATTCTGCGGCGTCTCAAGCTTCTCTCACAGATAGAGCCGGCTTCAGAAGCGACCGACCGTACCATGGAACGGGTCCGGAATACTCTGATGGGTAAAGAGAAAGGACGCGAAGACTCAGGCACAAGGGTAAGGCAGTTTCCGAAAAGGCCAATCGCAAAATTTGCCGCCGCCGCAGTCCTGTTGATTGCCCTTGGATATGTCATCGGCCGTCTCACAACTCCTGTCCCGGATATGGAGCAATTACAATCTGCTTTGGAAAGTTCCTTGAGGGCCTCTCTGACAAAGGAAATGGACCAGCGCTGGCAGAGAGCTTTTACAGCCAATTGCATCAAGTTTAAAGATGAGCTTCAACAACAGGTTCGTCGTGACCTGACAGAGTTTGCCTCAAAGACCCTGGCTGCTTCCAACACTCTCACGGAGCAGCACCTGATACAACTCGTTGATCTCATCGAGGCCGCCCGGGAACGCGACCGCCAACAAGTTGCCGCAGCACTTGAGGAAATAGAGCTCAATCGACTACAGGACAAGAGCCAGATTGGAAGTGGCCTGGTGGCCCTCGCCGCCCGGACGAGTAAACTTCGCGATAAGAAACCAAATTAACCTGATTTCGTTTTATCCGACAGACCGGCCCGGTATTTAATGTATATGGAAGTGAAAATCGTTTTTAATGAAAGGAACAAAAAATGAAGTCTTTAATAAGAACAATTATTGTGCTCGCCGTTTTCGGTTTTGTAATGGCAGCCGCTGCCCCCGCTCCGGGAGTGTACGCAGGAAAATCGGATGAATCAGGCAATCAGGCCTCACAGCCTGGAGTCCCCACACCATCACAATCCACAGAACCTGCGACTCCTCCACCTTCGGCAGAGTTCGTGTCACCTGCTTCAGATGAATTCGCAGTTACTTCAGTTATGGATGTTGCAGATCCTTATGTTTATCCCAGCAACCGCAGCCATATCGTTAGTACCCTTGTCGGAGGAAAGAGCAGCAACATGCTCGTGATTCCAGACACAGAGATTAAAGCAGAAGACGTTGCTGCAATTACGCAGGATATGCAGGTTATGTCACATATCTTTGACAAGATTTTTCAGGGGCCCCGCCTGATTGAAGGCATGTTTAGGGATTATGGTGCATTCTTCGGCCGGGGAAGCCGGGCTACACAGGCCATTTATCTCCAGGGCTATGGAACGCTCTTTCTGTTGGAAGTGGATTTTCCTTTCTCACCTCCTCCCAAATCAGCAGTAAAAGAAGAACAGCCGGAAGAAACAGATTCGGTTTGGCAGCAGGCAAAAGAGGAAATATTTTCACCCACACAATTTACAAGGGTCCAGCCCTCAGAAGACAAATACGATGCAGAAAAAGTCAAGGAACTGAAAAGCCGGCTGGTCAAAGCGCTAAAACACACCGCAAACATTCGAAACATCAAACCCGAAGAATGGATAATTCTTACGGTCCATGGAGCAGACCAAAAAGCCGGTGGAATTGTTACATACGAAATACATACACAAGGCCTGCAAAAGCCGAGCTCGTCAAACAGAAGAGGCGGCTTTGGAGGTGGTTACGGTTTGGGCGGGGGCGCCGGTGGAGGCGGTTTCGGAGGTGGAGGCATAATCGGACCCGGTCAACAACAAGCCTCTCAAGGCTCTGTTATGACCATCCGCGCCAAAAAGTCAGACGTCGATGACTATGCCAATGGAAAGCTGGATCTTGAACAGTTTAAGGAAAAGGTGCAGATTTTAGTGTACTGATTATCCGATCAAAGAATATTCTATACTCCAAAAGGGTGTCATTTATTCATAGTGACACCCTGCCCTCTTCCGCTGGGCTGACATGGCCCGGCTTTTTTTATGAGCTTTTGGCCCAATAAAGCGTAAAAAGAAAAAATTTAGACTTTTTTGTAAACGAAATCTGATTTGCAGCCTCTATAATTGCGGATGTGCGGATTTTAGTACATTCGAGCTATGCATGGCTTAAGTTTTTAAGGATTAGAAAAGTGCCACAGCTAAGTTTCAAAGAGTTAGTCAACAATTATAGTGCAGCGGTCATGAAAACGGCGATTCGGATATTACGCGACGGTCAAAAAGCCCAGGACGTTCACCAGGAAGTGTTTCTGGCAATCCTGCGACGATGGCACAAATACAACGGCCAGACAAACTGGGGCGCATATCTGTATCGGGTAACAGTCCGCAAAGCGATCGAGTTTGCAAAGAAATCAAGGATGGAACAGACCGTGGAAGAACAGGACTGCGCCGCCACGAGTGAAAGGCCGAATGGGCCGTTGAGAACCGCAGAACTCCAGCACAAACTCACTGCATGCCTTGCCGGATTCCCGAAACAACAGGCGGACGTATTTGTGTTAGCGAGAATCGAAGGTTTGAAATATGGAAAAATTGCAGAAATCATGGATTGCTCACAAGGAACTGTGAGGGTCCATCTGCATCGGGCACTGAAGCGATTGGCCCGTG
>JAOUFU010000316.1 GCA_029858035.1 Phycisphaerae bacterium | reverse complement strand
AGCGTTCTCAAGTTTATCGCGGAGAGATTTTACCTTATTGTTTTCTTCTTCGATGTTTTCGGCGGCCAATTCACATGCTTTTCCGAGTCCGACGATGCCGGGTACATTTTCGGTGCCGGCCCGTTTACCGGCTTCCTGATGTCCACCGACCATAAACGGTGAAAACCTTGTGCCTTTTTTGATGTAGAGGACCCCGACACCTTTTGGTGCGTGGAGTTTATGGCCTGAGAGACTGAGCATATCGATGCTGCTATTGGAGAGTTTTAGTGGAATCTTGCCGACGGCCTGTACGGCGTCGGTGTGGAATGCTATTCCTTTGCCCGTAACGAGGTCGGCGATTTTATCGATGGGGAAAATGACGCCGGTCTCGTTGTTGGCGTACATAATCGTAACGAGGGCGGTATCATCGTCGAGCTCTTCTTCGAGTTCGGCCAGGTCGAGCCGGCCAACTTTATCCACAGCGAGTTCGACGACGGTGTAGCCGTGATTTTCGAGCTGGCGGCAGGCAGTCAATACAGCGGGGTGCTCGACCCTGGTAGTAATAACTTTGCGCTTGTTCGGGGCGGCAGTTAGGGCGCCCTGGATGGCGGCGTTGTCACTTTCAGTTCCTCCGCTTGTAAATATAACCTCGGTGGGGTCGCAGCCAAGCAAACGGGCCGCCTGCTCGCGGGCCAGGCGTATTTTACGGCCCAACTGTCCACCGAACGTGTGCATACTCGAAGGATTTCCGTAAAGGTCGCAGAACAGAGGCTTCATTTCCTCGAGTACTTCTTCGGCGACCTTTGTTGTAGCGTTATTGTCAAAATATACGGTTTTCATCGCTTATCCTCTATGGTCGTGGGGCTGGTTTGCGGATTCCCTGTCTTCTTCGACAAAGAGGTCTTCGGAGACAAATTCTTTTAGCCTTGCTTCGACGAGGTCCTTCATGGTGTACTCAGCGAGCATACATTGTGCACACATTCCGCGGAAGGCGACGATGACTTTCCGGCCATCGACGTCAATTAGCTCGATATTTCCCCCGTGTGCGCGGAGTGCGGGGCGAATCTGCTCATTTATGGTCTGCTGGATTAACTGAATTTTTTGAATGTTTGTCAGCTTACCAGCTCTGTGAGGTGCGGCTGTGGGTATTTCTTCAATTTTGTCACCCTGGATTTTTTCGATAATCTTTTCGATATCACCCTGGCAGCCACCGCAGCCACCGCCCGCCTTGCAGTAATTCGTGACCTCTTCGACAGTCGTGAGATTGTTTTCCTGAATAACTCTTTCGATTTCGTTCTCGGTGACCCCGAAACAGTTACAGACGACCCTTCCTTCAAGCTCGTGTTTTTTCTTTCCTCCGCCGCGGTAGTTTTCGATGGCGGCCTCAAGGGCTTCCCTTCCCATGACAGAGCAGTGCATTTTCTGCTCGGGCAGCCCGCCAAGGTAATCTGCGATATCCTTGTTTGTTATCTTAGCGGCTTCTTCGAGGGTTTTTCCTTTTATCATCTCGGTGAGTACTGAGGAGGTTGCGATAGCACTTGCGCAGCCGAAGGTTTTGAACTGAGCGTCCTTGATTCTGCCATTCTCATCGAGCATGAAAGTCAGCTTCAAGGCATCGCCGCAGGCCAGAGAGCCGACTTCTCCGACGCCGTCCGGGTTTTCTATCTCGCCGACATTTCGCGGATTGAAAAAATGATCTTTTAGCTCGTCCGTATATTCCCACATAATCAGTTTTGAGTTTTTAGTTTTTAGTTCTTAGTTTATTCATGCATTTGAACTGTTATCACTGCCGGTCTTTACGATGCTGGTCAAAATCTTAATCAGTTCTTCCGATGCCCCAATCAGTTCCTGACTTTCCTGCTTATCAAAAATTCCTGCGTCCTTTATCAATCGCAGCCAGTAATTTGTCTCTCTGGCTTCTTTTGAAGCAATACACATTTTGGCGAAGAAGTCTTTTCGGCTTTGTCCTGCCAAGGCCTCTTCAACATTAGCACCTATGCTTGTGCCAGATCGCACAAGCTGACTCGATATCTCGAAGTGTTTACTCTCTCGTAGCCGAGTACATAACTTTATAATTTGCAATGCAAAGTCATAACTCTTTTGTTTTACAATGCTTTTAGCCATTAACTCAACACTTAAACCTTAGAACTGACTTTCAATGCCTGTTCAACGTCGGCTATTATATCATCTATGTGTTCTGTGCCAACCGAAAACCGAATATAATCATCTGTTACACCTGCCGCAAGCTGCTCGGCCTCTGACAACTGCTGATGCGTGGTGCTGGCGGGATGGATTACCAGAGTTTTGCTGTCTCCGATATTGGCAAGATGAGAAGCCAATTTAACGCTGTTTATGAACTTAATGCCGGATTCTCTGCCACCCTTGATTCCAAAACCGAGGATAGCACCCTGGCCTTTTGGCAGGTACTTTTTGGCAAGGGCATTATCCGGGTGGGATTTCAGGCCCGGATAATTGACCCAGTTAACGGTGTCCTGCTTTTCGAGCCATTGTGCGAGTTTGAGTGCGTTTTCACTATGGCGGGGCATACGCAGATGGAGTGTCTCAAGTCCCTGTAAAAAGAGAAAGGCATTAAAGGGCGACATGCAGGAGCCCATGTCTCTTAGGAACTGGGTCCTCGCCTTTATGATGTATGCCAATTCGCCAACGGCCTCGACATATTTTACGCCGTGATAGCTCGGGTCGGGCTCGGTAAGCTCGGGATAGCGGCCGTTGGTCCAGTCGAATTTGCCGGAATCGACGATAGCTCCGCCGATGCAGGTACCGTGCCCACCGATGAATTTTGTGCAGCTATGAACGACAATGTCGATGCCATAATCAATGGGCCTGAACAGTATTGGCGTGGTAACGGTATTGTCGCAGATTACGGGCATACCATTTTTGTGGGCGATGTCGGAAATTTTTTCGTACTGTAGGATGTCGTTTTTCGGATTGCCCATGGATTCTATATAAATCAGGCGGGTATTATCCTTGATGGCTTTGGCGAAATTTTCGGGGTCCCTTGGGTCAACGAAAGTCACATCAATTCCCAGTTTTTTGAAGGTCTGACTAAACAGAGTGACCGTTCCGCCATAGAGGGAATTTGACGAGACTATGTGGCCTCCCGAGCCGCAAATGTTAAAGATGCTGACATAGATCGCGGATTGGCCCGAGCTAAAGGCCAGGCCGCCAACTCCGCCTTCCATCGCAGCGAGCCTCTTTTCCAACACATCGGTCGTGGGATTCATCAAGCGCGTATAAATATTGCCAAACTCTTTTAGTGCAAAAAGGTTTGCGGCGTGGTCGGTATCCCTAAATACGTAGCTGGTGGTTTGATAAATAGGGACAGCACGACTGAGGGTGTCCGAATCCACCGTCTGTCCCGCATGTAAGGCCAGAGTTTCCAAATGATATTTCGTTTCTTCTGTCATGTCTTTACAACCTCCATAGTAATCTGTGCGGCCCTTTTCCCCGACAACAACATTCCGCCAAAGGTCGGTCCCATTCTGGGCAGGCCAAAGGTAGTTGCCGCCGCCATTCCGGTCACAATCAAACCGGGGTACACTTCTGTCGTATGTTCAATAACCGCATCTTCTGATTCCTCGACCCACATAGGCCCGAAACCTTTTATTTCCACGAGCCCCCGCTTCTGCAGCGAATGAACCACAACCGCATCGTGTCCCGTAGCATCAACGACGAGTTTCGATTCAAGAGCAACGGGGTCGACGCATGTGATCGCCCTCGGAAGTGCAGACACCGGTGTCCAGTTGATGACCACGCCACAGACGCGTTCATCTTTTATAACCACATCATCGAACTTTGTCATGTTCAGGACCTTTACACCGGCATCACACGCGGAAGCAATCAATTTAGAACAAGCGTGCGGACCATCAGCAACGTACAGGCCATCGTCAACCTTTTTGTATGGCGCCCCTATCTCATCAAGAATTTCCTGGGCGGGCTCCCTGACTGTGACCTTGTTCATCAGATAGCCTCCTATCCAGAAACCTCCGCCGAGATAGTTGTTGCACTCGACGAGGAGAGTCTTTTGGCCGTTTTTGGCAAACTCTCTTGCGGCGATGAGACCACTGGGTCCGGCCCCTATAACAGTCACATCATTCTCGATGTAGTCTTCAAATTCCCGGGCGAATTCAGATACAATCGCCCTTGTAATCTGCTTTTCCGATACTTTCGACAAACTCATACTGCCACCTCTTTCCAAAACATAAGAACTGAAATTAACACGCCTGCCCGGCAGGGCTCACAATGATTACGATTATTTCCGGGGTAAAATTTCCACCATCCTATCAAGGGCCTTTTTTGCTTTTAACCGTACATCCCGGGGCACGGTGACTTTGTACTGTAACTCCTGTAACGACCAGAGGATTTTTTCCAATGTAATGCGTTTCATATTTGGACAAACCGCCTTGTCGGTTGCGGGGAAAAATTCTTTCCGGGGATTCTGTGTCTTCAATGTATGAATTATTCCTGTTTCTGTAGCGATTATAAATTGTTCGGCTTCGCTTTGTTTTGCGTAGCGGAGCATTTGTCCCGTACTAAGTAACTCGTCGGAGAGGGCCTTTACAGGCCGGGTACATTCGGGATGGGCCATCACAATTGCATCCGGGTGCTTTGCCTTTGCGTTTTTGATGTCCTCTTCAGTAATGACGACGTGTACGTGGCAATAACCGGGCCATAGGATGAGGTCCCTGCCGGTTTTTTCGATGACAAATTGGCCGAGGTTTTGGTCAGGGACAAAGATAATAGGTTTATTTTTGGGTAACGAGTTTACGACTTCGACGGCATTGGCGCTGGTGCAGCAATAATCGCTCTCGGCTTTTACTTCCGCGGAACTGTTGACATAGCAAACCACCAGAGCATCGGGATGTTTTTTCTTCAGGTCCCGGAGCTGGTCAGCGGTAATCATATCTGCGAGTGGGCAGCCGGCGTTTTCGTCCGGCAACAGGACGGTCTTTTGGGGCGACAGAATAACAGCGGTCTCAGCCATGAACTTGACGCCACAAAAAACTATTACGTCGGCATCGGTCTCGGCCGCCTTTATGCTCAGTCCCAAAGAGTCGCCGGTAAAATCGGCGAGGTCCTGAATTTCCGGACGCTGATAATTGTGAGCAAGAATAACGGCATTGTGCTGTTGGTTTAGCTTCTTTATTTTTTCTATGAGCTCATTGTTCATTTTAAGTTGCACTACCCCTCACTTACGTTCGGGGCTCCGCTTTCTGTCCTTTTTTTGTGGGTGTTTCGTGTAGACCAAATCGGGATTCGGCGTTGTAACGGTGACGCCGGGCGGTACGGACTGCTTGATCCAGACATTACCGCCTATAACGGCATCCTTTCCGATGACGACATCGCCTAATATGGTGGCCTCGGCATATATCGTGACATTGTCTTTTATGGTCGGGTGTCTCTTTCCGCCCTTTATTATGTTTCCCCGCTCATCCTTTGGAAAGCTGAGGGCA
>JAOUFU010000315.1 GCA_029858035.1 Phycisphaerae bacterium | reverse complement strand
TCTATTTCTTTCATAGAACCTAACTACCGTTTATAGCTTTTCCACAAAACAATAACCTCACTGAAAGTAGATGGGCTTGTCCTGTATATTGAAACTGAATTTCTTTGGTGTTGGCCCGGATCCTCTGGAAGTATCGGGATAGTAACAGTAATCAATGACCGCCCAGTGTTTGTCCTTTATCTCGAACTTTCCCTCGAATCTCGCACTGCCCTTTTTCGAAACAGCGACGAGTTTGTGTTCACCTTTGCTGAGACTAAACGAATGACCAATCCAGTTATGTTGGTTGCCAACGTCGAATTTCCTATCTACGGCCTTCTTTCCGTCAATATGGATGGTAATATCGACCGGCGATATCGCAAAACTCTGATTGGATACATACAGGGTGAAATTCCCCTTTTCGTCCTGCTCAAGAATATCTTCGACCGGATTTACGTCTCTGGTTTTTCCATCGCACCCGCCCATATACACCAAAACCATCATAACCAATAACACGCGGCTAATCATTTTATCTTCTCCATACCAAACTACTCGTTATACCTTTCCCGCATAACAAAAACCTCACCATCCACGAGCGTTATCCCGTATCCGATTCCAGTGACTTGTTTTGTATAGATTCCTTCTTGGCTTTTTCAACCGCATATACGAAACACTCAGTGAACCTATTAATTTCTTCTTCACTACAACCTCCATGAGTGATATACGCTGCACACTTACCATTATCTTTCTGGATTACTGTCCACGTTTTTACTTTGCTTCGTCTTATTGCCTTGCCCATAAGATGAAGACCAATCAAGGCAATAAGCGGTGACAGTAAAGGGATATGGCGGTTGATTGAAGAAAAAAACAATGAAGCGGCAAGAGCTAAAGTAATCACAGTGGCAATCCAAAATCTGAAACAGTCTTTTTCTCTTCCTCGTGAGTAGTCTATTTTTGGTGACAGGTGTTTCAGTTGCCAGTGCCTACGGCTCGCATCCGCTCCATGCTTCCATTCTTGAACAAGGTATTGGTCATCAATTTTAAGCGTAAATGTATGCTTCCCAGATGACCACTCAATAACGCATTTGTCTTCGCTTTTCTCTGCCATGAGTTTTCTCCACACATATCAACTTTTTATATCTTTTCAGAATAACTACAAATTCATCTGCGCCGGTTATGTGCTGTCCATGTCTACTCGTTGCTTCGGTTCAATTTTCATATATATTATCTCTTGCCCTATTATCCCCGCCATATTCGCCAAAGGCGAGGAAAAAAAACACCCAATCTTTCTTTGGCCAATGAAATTTCCCGCTTAATGGACTATTTCTTGAAAAGTGCGGCTTTTTATGCTAATTTAGCTCCTCGATCGCCTTTAACCGTACTGGTTCAAATTCATCCCCGGCCAGCCTGCGTGGCATCTGCTCTTTATTTGCCAGTCTCAACGCCACTTCAAATAACAGATTCAAATCCTGTATACATCCAAACGCCCAAGGCGTTTGCCTGCTTTCTAACTGGGCCGTCTCACCGTCAAACCGTCTCAACACATCTTTTACACAAATCAGGATGCCTAACATCGGCCCCAACGCTCGGCCAAAGGTTCCAGCAGCGCCCGCATTTCCTGTAACTGCTCTTTTCCGCTGCGACCGTCGTCTCGCCCGTACCTTTTAGCAGCTTCACCTCGCTGACTATGCACAAAGCCCCAAACTGTTCGAGCCCATACTCCTTGAGAATCCCTGCCAATTCCTCGTCCTCGATGTAAACCGTCACGCTCGCTTCCTGGTTGCTCGTAATCTTTTTCTCTTGTCTCAATTCCTCAAGCACCCGCAAAACTTCGTCACGCAGCCCCATCAACTTTTGCCACCGTCCCTCTTCGCCGCGCCAGTCAATGGATTCATCGACCTTTGGCATCTCTGCCACGTGCACACTTTCAACCGCCTGGGACTTGAACTTCATTGCCGCCCACGCCTCCTCAGCCGTGTGCACCAGTATCGGTGCCAGCATTCGAACAAGGCTGTCCGCTATCTTGTGCATCGCCGTCTGAGCGCTTCGCCTTGAGATGCTGTCTGCAGCATCGCAGTAGAGTCTATCCTTGAGCACATCCATATAGACACTGCTCATCTCGACTGTACAAAAGTTATACAGGAGCGAAAAAACTCTATGATAGACAAAGTTCTCGTATGCCTCCGTCACATTCGCAATCAGCTTTTGGAGCTGCTGCAGCGCCCACTTATCGATCTCGAACATATCATTATACGCTGCCGCTTCTTTGCCCGGATCAAAATCGTCGATATTACCAAGCAGGTATCGCAGCGTATTCCTGATTTTCCTGTACGCGTCCTGTGTCCGTCCTATTAACTCATCGTTGCACCGTATATCTTCTTGATAATTTACACTCGCCACCCACAGACGCAGAATATCCGCCCCGTATTTTTTCACCTCATCCTGGGCATTAACGTAGTTACCCAGCGACTTCGACTGCTTCATCCCATTCTCATCGACGGTAAACCCATGTGTCAAAACACTCTTAAACGGCTCTTTCCCCGTCGCCCCAAGTGCCGGCAGAAGTGACAACTGGAACCAGCCCCGATGCTGGTCCGACCCTTCAAGGTACAAATCTACCGGCACGGGCCACCCGGCCCCTTTAACACACACACTGTACCAGCTACACCCCGATTCGAACCAGACATCGAAGATGTTTTCTTCCTTCTTCAGGTCATCGAACGAAAAACCTTCCGGCAGTTCAAAATCCTCTCCCAGAATCTCTCCCGGTGAATCCGTAAACCAGCTATCCGATCCTTTCTTGCCAATATGCCTGGCCACCGCCAACACAGACTCCTTCGTCATCAAGCTCTGCCCCTTGGAATTCACAAACGAAGGTATAGGCAGCCCCCAGCTCCGCTGCCTGCTGATACACCAGTCCGGCCGCGTCTCAAGCATCCCTTCGATTCGTTTTTGTCCCCACGCCGGTATCCATCTCACTTCCCCAACGCGCTCCAGGGCCAAATCTCGCAAATTCTTACCGACGCCGCCCAGTTCCTTATCAACGCTGATAAACCATTGCTCCGTCGCCCGAAAAATCACCGGCCCTTTGCTCCGCCAGCAGTGAGGATAGCTGTGCGAAATCTCACCCTCGGCAAACAGAAGCCCCGACTCCTGCAAATGCTTGTTAACAACATCATCAACCTCTAATACCTTTCGTCCCCGTAGCCAGTCCGGAACCGTATCATCATATCGCCCGTCATCCAGAACCGGCGAATATACTGCAAGCCCGAACTTCTGACCCGAAACAAAATCTTCGATCCCGTGTCCCGGTGCGGTATGCACAAGCCCGGTCCCGTCTGCCGTCGTGACATACTCAGCCGGTATCACCATATAGGCGTCTTTCCCCGTCGGATTCCTTTTCACGAAAGGATGCAAATATCGCAGCCCTTCAAGCTCGCTGCCTTTGACTCTTTTTTTGCTGACACTGTATTGCTTCTTTTTCAGATTGCCCGCTTCAACAACCGCCTCGACCCGGTCGGATGTTACTATTGAGACAAACTTCTCCCCGTCTCTTTCATAGCTCATCGCCGCATATTCCAGGTATGGATGCACAGCCACCGCCAGGTTCGCTGCCAGCGTCCACGGCGTCGTCGTCCATATCATAAAGCAGACCTTCGCATCCTTAGCCTGGCCTTCTTCAATCAGACCATCCTCGACCAATTGGCCGATGCTTTCTTTAGCAACAGGAAAATTCACAAAGATACTCGGTGACGAAATGTCCTTATATTCTAATTCAGCCTCAGCAAGCGCTGTCTCGCATCCTATCGACCAGTGAATCGGCTTCAATTGCTTATAAACCAGTCCTTTCCCGACCATTTCTGCAAATACTTCCACAATCCCCGCCTCGTAACCCGGCGTAAACGTAAGGTAAGGATTATCGAAATCGCCGAATATCCCTAATTCCTGAAATTGCCTGCTTTGCAGCTTGACGTATTTGCTCGCATATTTCTTACACGCCATGCGGATTTCCGGCTTGCTCATTTCGCGAACCTTGTCACCAAGCTCGGATACCACCTTTGATTCGATAGGCAGACCGTGGCAGTCCCAGCCCGGAACGTAAGGAGCATCGAAGCCGGCCATCGTCTTGTACTTGATAACAATGTCCTTGAGCACCTTGTTTATAACGTGTCCCATATGGATATCGCCGTTGGCGTAGGGCGGACCATCGTGAAGAATGTACAGCGGCGCCCCTTTCCGTGCCTTGCGTATCTTGCCGTAGATATGCTCCTTCGCCCATTCCTTCCGCAGTTGCGGCTCAAGCTGCACGAGGTTCGCCTTCATTGAAAAGCTCGTCTTAGGCAGATTCAACGTATCACGATAGCCTTTGGCCTTTTCTTTTTGCTCTGACATTCCAAAATCCCTAAAAAATCAATATATAAACCCGACATAGTACGCATTCAATCAGACAAAGTCAACTTATCACCGCCTAACAAAAAAAGCCTTCCAGAGTTTGCTGCTCCGGAAGGCTTTAGATACCTGCTATTATACCTTTCTCAGGGCAGCTTCATCTTCTCCGCAATAATTATGATAATCGCAATGTTCATTATATTAATCATAAATCCACGTTCAATCATACCGGTTTACCAATCACTAATTAACTTTAGTCTATAATTCGGCCTATGTCAAGCAAAAGTTTAAAAAATAACACCTATTTTGGTCGCTAAGGCACAAAGAGGCAATTAATAAGTAACAACCGGCTGGCCCTCATATTCGGTTTATTGTCTGTCAGATCAATTATAAATTTAATCTGTTTTGAGATTCGTTCTCTCTGATATTGGTGGCTTCGGCGGTTACTTCCTGAATTCTGCCATTTTAACCCGGCTCCTGTTTATATTCTTGCCGCAAAAGAATCCATCGCCCCGGCTGTTCAAAATTGACCGCCTTATTATCTATAATCTGGTGCGTCTCCCAAGTCTGCATTCCAAAAGTAGCAACAATTTACCACTCCAAAACGTCTTTGTAAACTAAAAACAATCTGCCCGAAGGGCCTCCACAGTTTTGCATTTTACATTTTAATCTTTGATTTTTTTTATTTCCTCTCCGCCAACCGGTACTTCATACCTACGGCCTTTTCGTATGCCGATTTTGCAAATCCTTCCGCCTGCTCAAAATCCTTTAGCCTCAAGTGAGTCCCGAAAATCGGGACAGGCTTCGGGATGGCTCGGTGCAACTTCCACAGGGTAGGCTGCGACATTTCGCAACACCTTGACTGGCAACCGGCGACTGCCAACTATTTTTTACAATCAACATTTGCGGATTCAGCGGCGGCTTATATACAGACACCTCGGATTCTTTGGCTAACTATCGAGAGCGTAAGAGCGTTTCCCGGCTGGAATTGAAGTAAATCCAGCCGGAAAGTGCTTGAATTAAGCCGTGGATTTTGGTAATATGAATAATAATAAATTAGAAGGGGAAAAGCTATGAAAGCTCAAAAACTACGAGGGAGA
>JAOUFU010000314.1 GCA_029858035.1 Phycisphaerae bacterium | reverse complement strand
TCGTATATCCGAATCGGATCTATCTTCTGGTTCATACCCAGGATGCTGCGCTGCTGATTTTTGAAGAACGGGATATCATCCCGATTGCGGTACCTCTGGCCCGTGTCGGGGTCTTGATACAGCAACTCCTCTACATATTCATTCGAAAGTAACGCTTCGATAATCCTCGGGACATCGTCGAGCTTTACCTGCGCGTAAAATGCCTGCTGAGGCTCAGTGAGAATGAAAGGCCCCATCTCACAGAAGCCGTGGCAGCCGGTAATACGAAGTGACATTTTACCGACCAGGCCTTTTTCAATAATATGTCTTTTTGAGACTCGAATGATGTTGTTTGAGCCACTCGCCTGACAGGCTGTTCCTGCGCAAATAACTATGCGAGGCTTGCTCTTGTCACTTTTATCAAAAAGCACTTTCTGTAGTTCTTTTAGCTCATCTATCGAAGATAATCTCAACATCCAGTCATCCTAAAGAAATCATTACGCCAAAAACTTTTTCTCCTTCAGGCTTGATTAAACCACATCCAGCATATGGTTTCTGCATCCACGACGCGAACAGATTTGCACTATGCCCCCGCCATCAACGAGCATTGGAACCATCGGCGCAGTACAAACGGAACAATCCGACGTGCTGGGAAATTCCACACCGCAATGTGGGCAAAGAAAGCTCGCCACTGAGCCTGTGGAGACCTCTAACTCGGAAGCAAAATTGTAACTACCATACAGGCAGGAGAGCCTGAGCCAGCCTTGCTTGTGGTCGGAGGACATGGTCACCCGGATTGATGTGTGGCCGTCAATTTCGAAGGTCTCGTCATTTAGGCTGTGATTACAATGGGGACAGTTTACATTGATTGGGAAGATCCCTTTGTCCTTTCCTATATCAAGTTTGCCAAATCCATTCCGAGCCTGCTCTAATAGTTGGCTAATCCTTGACTTTCTGACCTTTGAGAAGTAGTGCCCGTCGATAACAACAACCGGCCCAAGCGCACAGGCACCCAGGCAGTTCACCGTCTCCAGCGTAAATTCCTTGTCGGGAGTTGTTTCTCCTGCCTTGATTCCGAGCTGTTGCTTCAGCTCTTCGACAATTCTTGGCGCGCCTCGGACGTGGCAGGCCGTTCCAAGACACGCACAGACAAGATGCCTGCCCCTTGGTTTCAGACTGAACGAACGGTAGAACGTGGCAACACTATATACATCGACCAAAGGTCGGCCCGTTTTCTCACTTGCTATTCTAAGCGACTTTTCGGGAAGATACCCATATTCAGCCTGGATTTCCTCAAGAATGGCGATAAGACCGCCTCTGTCATCATTATGCTTTTCAAGGATTCTTAAAATGTCTTTCAAATCCACCTCTTCTTCCGCACAGATATTCTCTTTATTCGAGACAGCAGTCTGTTCCATCCTATTGGTACTCCTCGCAATGCCAGATACCGCCTTCGGGTTTTGGAAAGACACAGCTTTGGCGGCTTTCACAGTCGTTGCACAGTCCGATTAATTCGGCTGACTCTTCAGCAACGGCGATGGAAGATGTCGTCGAATGCGATGTGCCGTCTTCGGAAGTTTTCCCTGCAGGGGCAATCTCAATTTCAAATTCTTCACAATAAAACGCAGGCCTTTGAACATCCCCCGGAAACGTACAGGTCGGAGCATGCCTGCATGTTGAGCATAAACCACGATATAGAGTATTGTCTGACATGACTAATTCCTTAATTCATTTTTCTAACGTCTACACAAGAGCAAAGACCGTGCCAGTCGTTGCGCAATGCAAACGAACAGAGTTTTGCAGGCAGCCGGCTGTACGAGGCTGAAAGAGAATAGAAGGCTTAATTGGAAAAAAAGCGGATTTTTCACGTAACCGCTATTGTAGTGAGGTCACGCTTAAAATGATTCTGTATATAAACAGAATGGAAGAATTCGGCGGGGTATTTTGAACCAGTGAGTAGGATGTGGCCGGCAGCTAAAGCTTCAGGAAGAAGGTTTTTCAATTCTACTGAGTTTCTCTCGCAGGGTTTTGCGATTGATACCCAGGAGTTCTGCGGCACGGGTCTTGTTGCCGTCCAAGCTCGCCAGAACGTTGCTAATGTATTCGGTCTCCACTTCCGCGAGGGTCCTGGTGAATCCCGTTTTGCGCAGGGCGGAGAAACGCATTAGAGAAGGTAAATCAGGAACCTCAATAACGTCTTCCTCAGTCATTATCACAAGGCGCTGGATTACGTTCTCAAGCTCTCTAACATTACCCGGCCAATTGTAGTTTCTGAGACTTTGCAGGGCCTTATCGGAAAAGCGAGGAGGTGACTTATCCAACTCGGCTGAAAACTTAGTTACAAAATGACGGGCCAGCAACAGGATGTCCTCGCCCCTTTCCCTGAGAGGAGGGATCAATATAGTTATTACATGGAGGCGGTAGAACAAATCTTCGCGGAAAAGTCCCTTTTTGACCAAAACGCGCAGGTCTTTGTTGGTCGCGGCCAAAATCCTTACATCCACTTTTCGCGCCTTGTTGGACCCGACCATACAGACTTTCTTGTCTTGCAGTACCCGCAGCAGTTTGACCTGCATGGCCAGGCTCATATCACTCACTTCGTCGAGAAAAATTGTACCGCCGTCCGCGGCATGAAAGAAGCCCGCACGGGATTCTGTTGCTCCGGTAAAGGCCCCTTTTACGTGCCCGAACAATTCGTTTTCAAGCAGCCCTTCGGGGATCCCGCCGCAGTTCACAGGGACGAAAGGCGCAGAGGACCGGGCGCTGCCGTAGTGGATGGCCCGGGCCGCCAATTCCTTTCCTGTACCGCTCTCGCCGCAAATAAGAACAGTGGCCGAAGTGGACGCCGCCTTGCCTATGGCGACAAAAACTTCGTGCATTACTTTTGAGTCCCCGAAAAAATCCCTGTACACGGGAACTACCTGGTCCGGACCGGTCCGCCCCGACCTGCAAACCTTTAGTTTATCAAGCACTCGCTGAACCGCGGACAGAAGTTCTTCGTCGGTGAAGGGTTTGGGTAAAAACTCTTCGGCCCCGATTTTGACTGCTTCGACCGCTCCCTCAATTGACGGATAGCCGGTAATCATCACCACTTCAGTGTTCTTAAAGTTCTCCCTGATATGCCGCACCAAATCAAGACCGCTGACCTTCGGCATCTTGAGGTCAGTGATGACCAGATCCAGTTGCGTTGCCCCAAGAGTTTCAATCGCTTCAGCCACGCAGACTGCTGTGAAAACCTGATAGCCCGCCGCTGTGAGATTCCGTTGCAACACTTCCAAAGTCGTGGTGGAGTCATCAACTATCAAAATGCGTTCTTTCCTGGGAGAATACGGCATATTAAGTACTTCCCTCCGTATATTCCGGCATCGTCACCGGCAATTGAATTTCGAAACGAGTACCACTGCCCGGTTTACTGTGAACATTAATCGAACCGCCGTGGGAAGTTACTATTCCATACACAACAGGCAAACCCAAACCAGTTCCATGACCGACATCCTTGGTCGTGAAGAACGGAACAAATATTTTATCCTGAACGTCCTTGCTCATACCGGTGCCCGTGTCCTCAACAACCAGATAAACCTTATTGTCAGAACATCGTGTCTGAACCGTGATCCTGCCTGCGCCCGGCATTGACTGAAGGGCGTTGACAACCAAATTGACCAGAAGCTGGTTCAATTGCGACGGATCTGCCGTGATGTCAGGCAGATCATCCGAAAGCAGGCGAACAAGTTCTATACCTTCCTTGACACAACGAGCATCGAAAAAATAAAGACCATCTTCAACTACCTGATTAAGGTTTACCCGTATCTTCCTGGGTTGTGCTTGTCGGGCAAAAACCAGGAGCTTCTGGATAATTTCCCGCGCATGCAAAGAAGCGGCTTCGATTTTTCCCATATCCTGCTCGGCTGAGGCGGGAACGCCCGGGCACTTCTTTGCCAACTGGGCAAATCCGAGAATATTTCCCAACGGCTCGTTTAGTTCATGAGCTACCCCCGCGGCAAGCATCCCAATGGTAGCCAGCCGATCGGCATGCAGAAGTTGATTGTGCAACTTCAGTCTGTCTTCCTCCGCCTGTCTTCTTTCGACAACTAACACTACCTGTCCGGCCACGGCGTTAATCAGATTGCGTTCTTCCTTAAGAAATGGACCCTCATCAAGTTCGGGCTTTTCCTCTGTATAAACCAGCTCAACAACACCTCTTGGAACACCACTCACAATAATCTCAGCCGTCTGTTTCTGGCGGCATTCGCGGAAGCCTTCGGTTGTGTAGGAAATTCCATCCAAAGTTATTCTCGCAAAAGCGATCTCGGGATATTGCCAGGCAGAAGGAAGAAGCTCAACAATGCCCTGGATAATCTTTTGCAGCGATATATCCGGCTGTCCGGATATCTGAGCAATCCTGTAAAGACACGTTAGCTCCTTGACTCGCTCGATCAAAGCCGCTTGTGCAGAGTGTGATAGTCGGTCATCTGCCATCATTGTCCTAACATGTTAAGAAGAGCTACAAAGCAAGGATTCTTCCCTGACGCTCTTTATTTGGCCATTATAGTTGTATTTCTGAATGTTTGTCAAGATTCGTAGCAGTATATCGGCGTCAAAACATATCTTTATTGAGAATACAGTCGTTGCTAAGCCTCGAAACCAGCGTTATCATATAGAGCGTGACAACTGAATTCTACCGCCTCCAGTTCCCTACTGTACCCTGAGAAGTGACGGATAAGAAGACTCGATATATCTCAGTGGATTGTTTTGTCGTTGCTTGTGAAAAACTGCATACTCTTGAACGTTGGAATGGCAAGTAAGTCAAACTGCCGGACGATAATCAGGGCAACTATAGCCGGGGCCAGATAAAAATGTACGTTGCCGTAATCGTGTCTGTCCATACCCCAGAGCGTCAAGGCGCGGCCACGACCGCCGCTTGGAGGCAAAACGTAATGAATCAGGAGGCCAAGCCAAAACATTGCGAAAAATACTAAGAAGGTAAGGACATCTATCAAAAAGTTTACAGTATTTCGCTTCAGGGTAAATCCCTTGAACTATTCAAGATTTCATTTTTCAAAATATCCAGGTTTTAATCAGAATCCATATCCCTAACAACAAAGTTAATATCCCCAGGATAATTTTTAATTTTCTCTCCGATTTAAATTTAGATGTTAATAAGGCCCCAAGAGGAGCTCCCAGTAAAGCTCCCATACTCAGGAAGATTACCAGGTTCCAATTTGATATCCCTTTTGCTGTTAAAAAGGTCAAAAATCCGGTAATGCAAATTGGCGCTTCGGCAAAAGTGGTGGCTCCTATTGAGCTTTTACTGTCTCTGCCGGCTATAACCTGCCCGCTTGTAACGACAGGTCCAAAACCACCGCCGGATAATCCTTTATTAAAAGCACTCAATAAACCTACTGCTATCATTTTCTTCCAGGAAAATTTAAACTCCGGACACAAAAGTAGTATTAATCCCATAACAAGAACCAATATCCCGATATAAGTTTTGAGAAAT
>JAOUFU010000313.1 GCA_029858035.1 Phycisphaerae bacterium | reverse complement strand
AGTCAAGAACAGTCTTATCATCCATATAACGCCTTACAAGCGACGTTAGTCTCCCTTCTGCCAGAATCGCCCGTTCAAAGACCCGGTCGTACGATTCCGCGACCCGGCTGTAAAGCCTCTCTGATTGAATGGTCTCAGTGTATTGCATCTGATAAATCCTGAACGAAGCTGGTCTTGGCGGGCCGTTCTCCCCTAAAAAACTGATAGAAATGCTTGTGCACAACATCTCCGCATTGAGCCACAAGCCAGAACAAAAACGTCCCGGCCAGCAAAGACACCAGAAACATCCGGGCGCTCTTCTTGCAGGGAGAGTCCGAAAACCGGTTCCAGTAATGGGCAGGTAGCATACACACCGCAAACTCCATAAGGATGACAGGCAACATTTCTACAGCAAAATAGAATGGTCTCATTCCCCACAGCGATAGAAGTTTCGGTCCGACAATGACCAGGGCCCAGCCAAAAAAATAACCCAACAAAACAGCTATTCTCCTGCCCAGCCGGTCACGCTTCTTAACTGCCTTCGCCGCACCCGTGGCAAACATCATACAAAATACAAAAAGAACAAGGAGCTTGACCAATGCCCAATGGTTCAAAAAAATAGGATCGAAATCATCGCCCACGCGCGTAAGAAAAACTATCAGGAATATACAAAGAACACAGGAGATTATGGTTGAGCCCCAAAAGATCGATGACGCCCTAAGAGTATATTTCTTCTCAGGTCCTCCGGTTCGGGACCTGCGCTCAATATATAGTGCCGCGAGAAACATGGGTATCCCAACGATGCTAAACAGCAGGAGCCAGTACCACCACAAAAACTGAGTCTTTTTAGGTGTGAAACAACATGAACCCATAATTCATACCGCCCTGTGAATTGGAAAGAGCACCAAATTTCTTTGTTCTTGCCTTCACAGTCAAAAAGAGACACGAGAGAACGTAGCTCTTCCCGGATGATATTTTCCCTTTTCTATCAATCAAAATTATACCGAGTCGGCTGTGAAAAGTCAAGAACCAAACACCAGGATTCGGCCATAATTCTTTTTAACTGACATTTCCCATGTGATTACATTGACGGCTCTCCTGCAGGTTTCAAGCACTGCAATACCTCAATTTCGTCTCGTTATCAATAACTTTCCGGCAGGTTTGGGGGGTTGACTATCTGAAGCAGAGTTGATATTCTATTGCAAATACAGCTTGGCTGTGTAGCCGAGCAAGGAGAGATGGGTAATCTCAGCTTTTATGCAATATATTAAGATATTTTGAAAGGGCCCCTGTTATGAATAAAAACATTCGTTACGCATTGGTTCTCTTAGGCTTATTGAGCAGTTGCGTATCGGTTCGGGCTGCCGAATCCGAAAATCCCTTCCTTGGCCGATGGGCGTTGACCATACCCGGCGAAGGCGCAGGATGGCTCAGTGTTGAGCAGAAACAAGGCTATCTGGATGCAAGCATTCTGTGGGGAGGGGGTAGTGTGGTCCCCGTGGACAATGTCTTTGTGGACGGGACCAGCCTTGTTGTTACACGTAATCACAGGGTGGAACGCAAAGACGCCGGCGGCAAAGTGGTCTGTGTGCAAACGATAACGGAAATGATTGTCTGCAGTGCCATGGGCGACAGCCTGCGTTTGACACAACTGAGACCTAACTCAAACGGAAAAGGCGCAAGGCATGAGAAGTTCACCGGTAAAAGGATTCCCCCCCTGCCGCCCAGGCCGGACTTGTCCAAAGTCCAATACGGCAAACCGATTGTGCTTTTCAACGGTAAAAATCTTGATGGCTGGAAGCTCACCAATCCCGACCAGACCAGCGGCTGGTCCGTCGAAGATGGCGTGCTTGTCAACAAACCGGTCCAGAAGGAGGGGAAACCTCATATTTCTTATGGTAACCTTCGGACGGTAGATGAATTCGAGGATTTCAACCTGAAATTAGAAGTGAATATCCCTAAGGGAGGCAACAGCGGTGTTTATCTACGAGGTATCTACGAGGTCCAGGTCAGCGATTCGTTCGGCAGGAATCTCGATGCACATAATATGTGCGGTATTTACAGCCGCATCGCACCCACTGAAAATGCAGAGAAACCGGCCGGGCAGTGGCAGACCATGAATATTACACTCCTGGACAGGCACGTTACAGTAGAGCTCAACGGCAAGACCATCATCGACAACCAGCCGCTTCTTGGCTGCACGGGCGGCGCGCTCTGGTCGGATGAATTCAAACCGGGCCCCATATATCTGCAAGGTGACCATACAGGAGTCAGTTATCGTAATATCGTCCTGAAACCCATCATCAAAGGCAAAGTTAGTCAGGAACCCGTTATCTTTGAGGACGACTTCGAAGGCAAGCCTGGTGAAGGGTGGAGCTGGCTGCGGGAAGATCCGAAAACATGGCGGATCAAGGATGGGGGATTAGAGATTTGCGTTCAGCCGGGCGTGGCAAATAATGTAAAAAATGCTCTGGTTCGTAAAGCACCGGACCGTAGCATAGGTAAATGGTGCTTCGATGTGACGGTGACAAATAATACCGTGCCGACGCAGATGTATGAGCAGGCAGGCATAACCTGGTACAACAACGGCAAGCCGGTATTCAAGCTTGTCAAAGAGCTGGTCGATGGCAAGCTGATGATTATCCCGGGGCGAAAGCCCATGACAAGCAAGTCGGTCCAGCTTCGGCTCATTGTAGACGAAAACAGTTTCGTCGCCCAGTACCGGCCGGACGCCAGGGGTGAGTTTCAAACTGCGGCTGAAGGAAAGCTGCCCCCGCAGCGCGACGACCAGGTCAGCATACAATGCTACAACGGCCCTCCAAATGCCGAACACTGGATACGGTTCGATGATTTCCGCATTTCTAAACTCCCCGAGTGACACCTGTCACTCCTAAAAAGGAGCAGCCATGCGAAATTCTAATAAGGCCAAAAGAAAAGTTGGAAAAAACGGTAACAATATCTCGGCCGGGGACAGCGGAGTGTCGCGACGCAGTTTTCTTGCTGCCGGGCTTGCGATCCCGTTTATCGTACCGCGTCATGTCCTGGGTGGGCCGGGTAATCAGGCTCCCAGCGATACGCTAAGGATCGCGGCAGTCGGGATAGGGGGCATGGGGCAAAGCTACCTGGCCGGCTGCAAGGATGAACGAATCGTCGCGCTGTGCGATCTCGACCATAATCTTTCGACAAAGGTGTTTAAGCGCTTTCCGGACGCAACGAGATACCACGACTTTAGAAAAATGTTCGATAAGGAAGCGAAGAACTTCGATGCGCTAATCATCGGCACGCCGGACCATACGCACGCGATACTGCTGATGGCGGCTATTAAACTAAACAAGCACATCTACTGCGCCAAGCCAATCACGCACAGCATCGGTGAGGCCAGAAAGGTCAGGGCGGCGCTGGCCAGGGCCAAAAACCTTGTCACCAAGTCCAGTGTCCAGTCTTCGGCGACCGATCCCGCTCGAAACACAACGGAGCTGTTGAAATCCGGTGTTATAGGAGGCGTGCGGGAACTGCATATATGGTGCGATCACCCTGCTTATCCGTGTTCGTTAGTTAGGCCGGTGGACAAGCAGACGCCGCCGGCCGGTATGGACTGGGATATGTGGATAGGCCCGGCTCCGTACAGGCCCTATCATTCGGCGTATCATCCGGCGAACTGGAGGCCCTGGTGGGATTTCGGCACAGGTACGGTCGGCGATATGGCCTGCCACACCATGCACGTTTACTTCAAAGAGCTGCAATTAGACGCGCCGAAGATGGTGTACGGTTACGGGTCCACACGGCATAAGGGCTTCTTCCAGTTCGTCTCGACGCCGGAGTGCCAGAGCCACGCGAATGTGGTGACATGGGAATTTGACGCAAGAGACCAGTTGCCGCCGCTGACGGTACACTGGTATGATGGTGGGATGAAGCCGCATAGGCCGGCCGAGCTTGACCACAAGCTGCGACTGCCTTCCAGCGGGCTTCTGTTCGTGGGTGAGAAAGGCAAGTTGATAACAGGTTACGGCGGAGGCAATCCCTTCGGACGAAGTAATCCAGGCCTGGAAGGTGGCCTGCTGCTGCCCGAGAAAAAGTACCGGGACTTCGAACAGCCGGCTAAAACCATGCGCCGATGCAACTCCCATTACACAGAATGGACGCAGGCCTGCAAGACGGGCGGACGTACAGTCTGCCCAATCGAGTTCGGCTGCGAGATGACCGAGCTGGCCCTGCTCGGAACCCTCGCCCTTCGCACCAGAAGGCCCCTCGAATGGAACGCCAAAGAAATGCGCATCACCAACAGCAAGGAAGCCAACGATTTAGTCGACCCGCCCTACCGCTCCGGTTGGGCACTGTAACTGGAAGCAAAGCCTCGGCCTTTCAATCCCGAACAATGGAACATGAGGTGCGAACTTAATAGGTTATACTAACAGATATCGTCAAATTGTGATTTGAAGTGTGGAAAAGGAGGCGCGAAATGTTCCAATGCCAACCTCACAGGTGTTGTCATGGCTGTTGTCACCCTGTCGACCGTCGACATTTCCTTAAAGGCTGTGGGGCTGCGGTGGTCGCAGCAGCAGGTTCACTGACCTCATTTGCCGCGAGGGCCGCAGAGAAAGATCACACCAGGGCTCGTATCGCTGCGGTCTTTCTAATGAGTATGAACACCCGGGAAATCTGGCCCTACCCGGGCTTTGACACGAAGGGTCGGCAGCGAGAGGTACTCTCCAGACTGAGGAAAGGATGTCCGAAAATCGAATTCGTCCCGGTGACGGTCGAGAACCCGGCTGACATGCAGAAGTTGACTGCCTTAGATAGCACAGTTGACGGCTATCTTGTCTACACAATGACACTCGATTGGAACCATCGCGCGCAGGTCGTCAACATCGCCGCCCTCGGCAAGCCGACGGTAGTGGCTGACGAGTTCCTCGGCGGCTCCGGTGTATTCCTCACAGCATACGGCGAACTCTATGACCGGAAAGTCCCTGTAGTGGCCGTCTCCACAACGCGCCTCACTGACCTCGTCCCCGTTGTGCAGCAATTCGTAAACGTCCGCAAGAGGGGTGCTACCCTCGCACGGTTCGCCCAGCACTGCGAGCAAATCTACAGAACCAGCTTTCAGGCCGAAGGCAGGTTGAAATGCGTTGACGATCCCGTGCCCCTGACCGATATTAACAAATGCGTCGAGCGTCTCCGCCGGTCGAGTTTTTTGATCATCGGCCGCGGCCAGGCCGGTCAGGAGCACGACTTCCTTGGCGTCAAAGGCCGCTACATCGATTTCGATGAATTGCAGTCCAACTACGAAAAGATTGATCCCCAGGAGGCCGCCGAGTGGGCAAACCGATGGTCGAAACAGGCCGACGACCTGCCGCCGGCAGACTACGTCGAACCGAGCCGGCCAACGCCCGATGCCATCCAAAAAGCCGGCGGTGTCTACCTGGCCATGCTCGAACTGCTCAAGAAGTACGGCACAGATTCGGTGACCATGAACTGCCTCGGTGGATTCGCCGCCGGCAAGCTGCCTT
>JAOUFU010000312.1 GCA_029858035.1 Phycisphaerae bacterium | reverse complement strand
ACATTCGGCATCGGCCATACACGCTGGGCCACGCACGGCGAGCCGAACACCGTCAACGCGCATCCGCACCTGGACTATACGGGCAAAATCGCCGTTGTTCACAACGGCATTATCGAAAACTACAGCACACTGAAGACGTGGCTGGCAAACGGCGGGGCCGAGTTTGCCAGCGAAACCGACACCGAAGTGATAGCAAACTTAATCGGCTATTTCTATGCGAAAAGCGATGAGGCTAAAGGTAAGAACCAATCCGGTGGGCAGTCCCATGGACTCCTTCCGGAGAACAAATTTGAATGGGCTGTTCAGCGTGCCCTTGGCGAGCTGCACGGCACCTTCGGCCTGGCGATTGTGTGCTCAGATTTTCCTGATACGCTTATCGGTGCCAAAAGAGGAAGCCCCCTGATTTTAGGTGTCGGTGACAACGAATATATCCTTGCCTCGGATGCTGCTGCAATCGTAGAGCATACAACTCAGGCAATATATCTTTCCGATAACGAGATGGTTACCGTCGGCCCAAAAGGCTTTCACACCAAAACGATTGATAATGTTACTGTCGCCAAGGACCTGACGGAGATTGAATTTTCGTTGGAACAAATCGAGCTGGGCGGTTTCCGGCATCACATGCTGAAAGAGATTTCCGAGCAGCCGACTGCCTTGAGCACCTGTATGGGCGGTAGAATCGATAAGCAAAACGCAAAAATTATACTTGGCGGCATAGCCGACTACCTGCGTGAGATGACGCGCACAAAACATCTTATTCTCACTGCGTGCGGCACCGCATTCCACGCCGGCCTTGTGGGAGAATTTTTGTTTGAGCAACTGGCACGTATCCCGACGGATACCGAGTACGCCAGCGAATTTCGATATCGCAATCCAATTATTGAGGACGGCACCGTCGTTATCGCAATAAGCCAATCCGGCGAAACCGCAGATACCCTTGCGGCGGTAGAGCAGGCCAAGGAACGAGGAGCAACGGTGCTCGGTATTGTCAACGTCGTCGGCTCTTCCATCGCCAGGGCAACCGACGCGGGGATATATCTTCATGCCGGCCCGGAAATCGGCGTTGCCAGCACAAAGGCATTTACCGCTCAGGTAGCTGTGATGACAATGCTGGCCATCGAGCTGGGCAGAAGACGGCACATAAGCAGCGACGATGCAGTCAGGTACATCGAGCAGCTTTCCGAAATACCTGATAAGATCAGCCAAATATTGCAGCAGTCCGACCATATTAAGGAGATTGCCTCGGCAAATATCGACAAGGACAACTGGCTTTTCTTAGGCCGGGGCTTTAACTATCCGGTGGCCCTGGAAGGGGCCCTGAAACTGAAGGAAATAAGCTATATTCATGCTGAGGGCCTGCCCGCTGCGGAGATGAAGCACGGCCCGATTGCTTTAATTGCCGACGACATGCCGGCGGTTTTTATTGCCACGACCGGCCCGCAATATGACAAAATTATGGGCAACATCGAGGAAGTTCGGGCACGAGGCGGGAAAATTATCGCCGTTGCAACAGAAGGGGATGAGAATATCAAAGAACACGCCGACCATCTGATTACCGTCCCGGATGTGCCGGAGCTTTTGCAGCCGTTGCTTACCGTTGTGCCGCTGCAACTGCTGGCCTATCATGCGGCTGTGCTTCGCGGCCACGATGTTGACAAACCTCGAAACCTTGCAAAAAGCGTTACGGTCGAGTAGACTTTTTGCCTGATGGTTAGAACCAAAATATCCGACACACGCCGGCCCTGGCCCGGCTCAGAGGTGAATACGCTTCGGCCTGGCTTTACTCTTGTGGAGCTTCTTGTTGTTATCGGCATCATCGCTCTTTTAATGTCCATACTTATGCCTTCGCTTGCAAAGGCCAGGTCTATGGCGTACCGCCTTAAATGTTCCCATAACCTAAAGCAAATAAACCTGGCGATGAACATGTACCTCAATGGAAACGAGGACACGTACCCTTGCGCCCAGGACCCGCTGCCGGCCGGCTATTGGCTGTGGATGGGCCGCGGCTGGCGGTCATATCTGGAGCCTTATCTAAGCACTAAAGTCAGTAAGGTCAATCCTTCGGTTCTGTTTTGCCCGGAAGATCCCGCCGACAAAGACAAATATGAAGCCACCAGTTACGCCTACTCGATGGCCTTCTACCACAGCCCGCAGCAGATTGATGCGATGAGCAGCCCGGCCGACACTTACGGTCCCACCTCCCAGCCATCCATAGCTCAGCAATGTGATAATGTGGGCAATCCATCCGGAAAAATCCTTATCGGGGAATGGTCCAGCAATCATTCACTTACAAAAGATGAAGACAAAGGATGGTGGTGCTGGCAGGGCCGCCGCAATTACCTTTTTGCGGATGGGCACATCCACTTCCTTCGGGCCGATCGGATTCGGCCCGCCCGGGATGGACTTCCGGATGCTAACCTGACAATTCGAGGCATCAAGGGGACCGACTGGCCGCGGTAAAAAATGCTGCTATGCCGTGTACCCCCGGTTGCCTTTGATGGGAATTGGTCCTCAAAGAACTTGCATTGTTGGGCGTTTTGAGTATAGTTACAAATGTTAACTCAGCAATGTACCTGAACACCTCGATGCGTAAAGCGTCGAGCAGAACCATAACAAATCACAGGAGGTTGAAGATATGCATAAGCGTTTGATTATTATTATAGCTGCCTTGTTCCCACTGGGTTTCAATTCACACGTTGTTTGTGCTGAGGTAAAGCCTCTATCTCTTCGTGCCGGCCCTGTTTTAGTGGAGGCCAAGGTATTTCCCTTCAAAGGCCCAACGGAAGGACTGGAACCGCAGAAACTGGACTTTCGCTACGCTCCGGGGCGCTGGCAGGTGTGTATTGGTTTGCCGGACGACCCGCACAAGAGTATTGTCGGTTCCGACGGCGGGTTATACTATGAGTACGGTGGTGAAAATTTTTATGGCTTTGGAACCCGCATATTGGCTGACCTGGAAACGGAGGGACAAAAAAGTAAAATTGAGCAGTCGCTTTTGGACCCTCGTATCCCCATTATCATTACCGAGCAGAAGACCGGTGACCTTACACTACGACAGGAGGCCTGGGCAGGTGCGCCCTATTCTGAAAACATATCACAATGGAGCACTCGCAGGGTAGATTATCTGTGGCTCAAAGTGACCAACAACGGCGCCAAGCCGCAAACCGGACGAATTGTGTTGCAGATTGATGCCAAAGACAGCTTGAGAATAGATGACTCCAAAACACGCCTGTTTGAGAGAGGATCTGCCGAAAAACCGTTTTGTTATCTTTCGCCCGCGTGTTCTGAATTCTCTCCGCCCGATTTATCAAAAGATGATACTTCCGGAACAGGCATTGAGATGGACCATTCACCCGGTGTCAACAAGAACTGGGCCCAGCCAAATATCGCCTGCGACGGATGTTTCCGTGATATTATGGTCGGCTCGAAAAGGCCCCTCGTTTTTTCATATCGTTCTGAACCGAACAAAAAATATCGCCTCGCCTTCGGCTTAATCGAAGGATGGCACGCTAAAGCCGGGGTCCGCCCCCTCGAGATTCGCATCGAGGGTAAGGTTGTTCGTTCCGTCGACCTTATAGCCGAGTATGGCAGGAATACGCCTGTAGTTTTTCTCTTCGATGCAAAGGATGAAAACGGTGATGGCAAAATCGAGATGGGCGTTTATTCTCCAAAGGACGCCGAGGACAAAAACACGATTCTCAGCGGTTTGTGGATCTTTGATGCAAAAGCCGCCGTTACTGAAAAAGATATTCTTGCCGGCGGGCTTGATGACCGTGCCCTTGCTGTTATTTTTCCCGAGGAAACGGGCAAGTCCATTAAATTGCTGTTCGAGGAAAAGCAGCTTGCCCCGGGACAGGAATATCGGGCGCTCATCACTTTTTATCAGGGCGATCAAGCCTCGATTCAAACAGGTGAAAAACAAGCAAGGCGTGAGCGGGACCGGGCAATCAAATACTGGCAAAACATCGACCTGCCGTACGACCGTATGACTGTGCCGGACCCTGCCGTCCAGGGATTGTTGGATTCCTGCATACGCAATATCTACCAGGCAAGAGAGCTTCGAAACGGACAGCCTGCATTCCAGGTCGGTCCCACATGCTATCGCGGCACCTGGGCCGCTGATGGCCCCTTCATACTCGAATCTATTACTTATCTCGGCCGGGGAAAAGAAACCAGGGCCGGCCTGCAAGTTCAGGTGGACAAGGACGAGGGCCCCGGCGGCGTGCAGTTTTCCAAGAAATCCGGCCTGCGACTGTGGATGATTTGGCGCCATGCGCAACTCACCGGTGACCGGCACTGGCTGGAGAGTATGTGGCCGAAAGTCGAGCAAAATGTCAACCAGATTATCAGTTATCGCCGAATGACCCTCGATGACCCTACCCAGGCCAATTACGGTCTAATGCCGCCCGGTTTCGGTGACGGCGGCCTCGGCGGCATTCACCGTGAATACACCAACGTCTACTGGACGCTCGCCGGCCTCCGCGCGGCCATAGAAATGGCTGAAAAATTGAACAAGAAAACAATTTCAAAGTGGCAGGACGAATACCGGGACTACTGGCAGGTCTTCGACAAGGCCAGGAATAGGGACAAGCTTACGGATAACTTCGGCAACGTCTATGTACCCGTGACCATGAAGGGCGAACAGGAGCAACTGCCTCAGCGCGGCGCCTGGGCCTTTCTCCAATCGATTTTTCCCGGGCGTATTTTTGACCCCGACGACAAGCTGATGCTTGGCACATTATCTATGCTCGACTCGAACCAGCAGGAAGGACTGATTTACGGCACCGGCTGGCTTCCTGACGGTATCTGGAATTACGCAGCTTCCTTCTACGGCCATGCCCACATTTGGCTTGATCACGGCAAAAAGGCCGCCGCCACGCTCTACGCCTTTGGCAACCATGCCTGCCCTCTGCTCTGCTGGCGCGAGGAACAAAATCCACAGGGACAAAAGGAAAATCAAGTCGGTGACATGCCCCATAACTGGGCCAGCGCCGAATTCATCCGCATGGTACGTCACTTGCTTATACTCGAACGCGGCGACGAGCTGCATCTGCTGCACGGCCTGCCCCACGCCTGGACCAAGCCGGGGAATAAAACAAAGATGCTGGACATCCCGACCTCCTACGGGCCGCTGAGCTTGATTCTGGAAATGACCGAAAAGGGCGACTCCGCCACCATTGAAATCACTCCTCCACGGCGTGACGGGCCGAAAAAGATAGAGGTGCATCTGGAACATTTCCAGCAGCGGGTAGAGAAAACACAGATGGAATTAAAGGACGGCAACATTGTAATCAAGGTGGATTTTGAGTGACAGGCCCCAATGGCATGGGACAGTCAAAGATATTCGACCGGCCCCCGTTGTTATGTTGGACTTTATATATAAGCAGGATTCTTATCGGGGTTCCCCATTAATCGTGTTTTTCAGGACAAATGGCTTGAATAGCCCGTATCCAACGGTGTGATACTGATTGCCGGGAGGCGGCCCCGTTTC
>JAOUFU010000311.1 GCA_029858035.1 Phycisphaerae bacterium | reverse complement strand
GTGAACGGCCACTGGCTCACTGAAGCGGCTAATTTGGAAGATGTGCTGAAACCCATCGCAGATACCCCGCTATGGTTCGGACAGGTGGACAAGATGAACACCACAATCTGGGCGCAGTTCAGGGGCGTCAATCCCAGCGAAGTCGAGGTCGAGATCAATGTGCGCCAAGCGGTATTCTACCCCGACAAGCCGGGCATCAACTATATCACCGTGCGCGGCTTTACGATGATGCACGCGGCCACGCCCTGGGCGCCGCCAACGGCTGAGCAGATCGGCCTGATCGGCACCCACTGGAGCAAAGGATGGATCATCGAAGACAACGACATCAGCTACTCGACCTGCGTGGGGATAACCCTCGGTAAACACGGGGATCAGTGGGACAACACGTCGCAAAACACCGCCGAAGGCTATGTTAAAACAATTGAGCGCGCTCTGGAAAACGGCTGGTCCGCCGAAAACATCGGCCACCATATCGTGCGCAACAATCACATTGCGCATTGCGAGCAGGCGGGCATCGTCGGCAGTATGGGAGCGGTATTTTGTACCATCACGGGCAATGTCATCCACGAAATTCATGTACGCCAACTTTTCACGGGCGCCGAGATGGCCGGCATCAAGATTCACGCCGCCATTGATACCAACATCAGCCGCAACCACATCTACTGCACGTGCCGGGGGATCTGGCTGGACTGGATGGCGCAGGGCACACATGTGACAAGAAACCTCTTACACGATAACAAGCCCAGTGAGGACCTTTTTGTGGAAGTTGATCACGGCCCGTTTCTTATTGAGAATAATCTCTTTCTCTCGCCGATTGCCTTGTTCGATATGTCGCAGGGCGGCGCGTATGTGCACAATCTGTTCACGGGTCGCATCGTACACCGCCCTGAATTAAACCGCGAAACCCCTTTCCACCCACCGCACAGCACAAAGGTGGCCGGACTGCGAAACATCCAGGGCGGAGACGATCGCTTCTATAACAATATCTTCGTAAACAAAAATGGCCTGGCTACGTACGACAAGGCGACGCTTCCATTGCAGATGGCTGGCAACGTCTTCCTCAAGGGCGCCCAATCATCCAGTCATGAGCAGGACCCACTGGTGCAGCAGGAGTTTGATCCCGGGATTAAGCTGGTCGAAGAGAAAGATGGTGTCCGCCTATATATCACGCTCGACAAGACGTGGGCCGAAAAGCAATCGCATCCGCTTGTCACAACCGAACTTCTCGGAAGGGCAAAGATCCCTGACCTTCCATACAAGCAGCCCGACGGCTCAGCGTACCGTATCGACACTGATTACTTCGGCGGGAAAAGAAATACAGCCAATCCTTTTCCCGGACCCTTTGAGCTTCCCGAGGGCGGAAGGCATGTGTTGAAAATCTGGCCTATGGTCGCCCTGCAATAGGGCAGGCTGCTATGCACAAATCATGGGTCGAGAATGATACAAAAGGCGAAGTTCAGTACCTTCGGGATCGTGAAACCTGATGATATGCACAGGATTTTCAAGGTCATACTTTGTACAAGAATATATCCGAATTATTGGCCTTAAGAATGCTGTCGATACATGGAATCAATTCTTACCTTCTCAATACAAGGGCTTCCTGTTTGTCACCCTGTTCAGAACCGTTTTATGTATCCCGGGCTATGATGGCGGCCCCGGGACAGGTTTTTCATAATTCTTCACTGGAATTACCAGGATTATACTTATATAATCATGCGTGTCGTTGAAGATTAGTTTTGTTATCAGTAGTTGGATTGTAAACGGACAGTAGTAAGAGGTTGATGCATAGGAGGAACAACTCATGTGTACGCATTGCTCTCGGCGGCAGTTTATCGGGGCAGGTGCAGTGGGCGGAATGGCGCTGGCGCTGGGTCACTTGACGGCCGCAAGCGGCGCGTCGAGCCCCCAGCCCGCGGCCGACTAAAAAGTCCGGATCTGCGTGGTCATTGCCGGCAAGCCGGCGGGCAACAGTTGGGGCCTTTCCGAGGCGGATCTGGCCCCGATAATGAAGCGTTTAATCCTGGCCGAGAAAAACCTGGGCAACGTGGAATTTGTCATCGGCCGCGCGAGCAACACCGAACAGACCGCTCAGTTGCTGGACAAGGCAGGTCCGGATGCCCCCGTGCTGGCAGTCAGCGCCGACATCTTCGGCCTGAGCAACTTCAATAGTGACAACGCAGTGATGCCCGCCATTTTCAAACAGAAACGACCGGTGGCCGTCTTTCATATACCGATAATCGGTGGGCACGACTGGTGTCTGGTGAACCCGTGGCGCCGGGAGGGACATCCAATCACCCTGTTCAACAGCAGCGACTATGACGAGTTGGAACGGGCCGCGTCATTACTCAGGGTAATCCCGCTGTTGCGACGGAGCAGGGTACTTGTCTCTCCGCCATTCAAGGGCACGCCCGAGTCCTACACGCCCGAAAAAGTAAAACAGCGGCTGGGTGTGGAAATGGTGGCCATCGCCGACGGACGTTACGACGAAGTCATGGCCAACGTGGACGAAAACGCCGCCAAGGCAGTAGCCATGCGGTGGCTTGAAGAGGCAGAGGGTATTGTCGAGCCGAACCAGGAGGACGTCCTCAAGGCCGTGAGGGCCAGTCTGACCCTGGACCGGCTAATCGCCGAGAACCGCATTGATGGTCTATGTGTTGGAACGTGCATGGGCTGGCTCTCGCGAGGCTTTCCCTGTCTGGGATTTTCACGCCTGAACGACCGGGGAATCCCCGCTGCCTGCGACGGAGACATGGACTGCCTGCTGACTATGCTGATCTTCCAGCACGCGCTCAACAGGCCTGGTTTCCTGGGCAACGCCGGCGGTGTTGACACCGCTAAGAACGCCTTTCATCTTTCCCACTGCTCGGCCCCGCTGAAAATGGAGGGCCCCACTGGCCCGAAGGCGCCATATCTGCTCCGCCGGCACGCCGAGATGCGTGGCGGCGCGGTTACAGAGGTCCATTATCGCATCGGACAAAAAATCACCTTCACCAAATTGGTCCACCTTGACACCCTGCTGATGTTCACCGGCAGGATCATCGAGGTCCCCAGGGTCCCCAAAGGCCAGGAACGAGGCTGCCGGACGGAACTCGTGGCTGAAGTGGACGATGCGAACAGGCTGCTGGCTAATTGGGGCGGCGGCGTGCTCGGCGACAGCGCAAAGGACTACTATGCCTCTTTGCACCGTGTCGCCTACTACGGCGACCACACACAGAGCATCCGTCACTTGGCCCACCTGATGGGGCTGAAGGTTGTGCAGGAAGGCTGACGTCCGACCGACTAAGCATTAAAATGACAGTATGAATCAACCTGTAGGTTTATATCTTGAGCCGCCCATGTTGTAACTCGGCTCAGAATAAATATAGGAAAGTTTTTGAATTATTTATCAATATTACAATCAATCTCAGAGTCGAGTAGATACGCTATAGTCCTCGTGTTAGGCGTAGTTTCGACCGTGTCGCGCGCAAGCGGCTTCGCACAATCAACCGCTAATCGTCAATAGCGGCGCTTGCCCTGTCTTCTAACCTCTGGTCGGGGCGTACTGCGGAACTTTGATCGTCTCTCCGTCCTTGAGCGCCGACTGGTGAGCGATAATGCCCGGCACAGTCATCGCGAGTGCCTCATAGATATTTACCATCGGCTCGCGACCTTCAATGATCGATGTGATGAATTCGTTGGCCAAAGGACCGTGAGAGCCGCCGTGTCCACCGGCGGGTACACCGGGTGGCAGCGGCGGGCGGCTCGTGTCGGGTAAGTCCTTAGCTGCGCCGCGATATTCTGTGCCTTCCATCCACCCTCGCTCGCCAAACACACGGCCTCTTTCAACAACGAGTCCATGGATACCCTTGCACATCAGCATTCGTGACGAGCCCCCTTCGTTGGTCTGGAACAGCGCGACCTCGTCGGTGAACGGGTTGTCGTACTTATTTGCCCCGCTCCTGTAGGCCGGGAATCCCGCGTTGAAGCCGACGCAGGATACCGAGGTGAATCGCTTGCCGGTCACGCCAACGTAATAGGCCGTGGAATGTGTGGGATACCACAGGGGCGGCAAGCCGATGCGCCAGCCCTTGAATGATCCAATCGGCTTCGAGTGGTAGTGAAAGTACTCTCCCTCCGAGTAAACAAGCCGACCGAATCCTCCGGCCTTATAGATCTGCCGCATTGCATAGCAGTCGGCCCGAAAGCAGCTCGTCTCTGCCATCATATACTTCAATCCGGTCTTCTGGACCGTCTCCAGGAGCTGTTCGGCCTGTTCGATCGATCCGAACACTGCCGGCACGGCAGTCATCACATGTTTATCGTGCTTGAGTACCTCCATGCAATGTCGCGCATGGCTCGGCGCGTCTGTCGCAACGAACACCGCCTCGATCCTGGTGTCCTTGACCAACATCTCCAACGACTCGTATGATTTACCACACCGGCAGGCCTTCATAAGGCCTCGGCGCCGCTCGGGAATCAGATCGCTTACCGCAACGACTTCGACATTCGGGTGGTCCTGGAAGCCAAAGGCTGCTCCAAAGCGGCATACACCATAGCCCACGATCCCGAAGCGAACCTTTCGCCCGGAGACAGGCTTCCACGTCTTCGGCGTCTGTTTCTTTTGAGCACTCACTGCCTGCGCGGAGAGACCGTTAGCTACAAATCCCCCCAGTGATATCGTCCCCAGCTTCTGTAGGAAATCGCGCCGATAGATAAGATTGTCTGACATAGATTGACCTCCTTCGTTTTCACCGACATCTTTCGGCGACTCCGGCGTCCCATACACAACCTGTCGTCTTGCCTAACTATTCTACCGTGGTAGATGCCTTGCGCCAATACTGTAGCAGCTAATCTGTCCTTAAATCTGACAATTCCTATGCCGCATAGGCAACGCCGGCAAATGGCCAGGCCTTCGAGGAGCAGTGGAAACTCTCTGGTTTTCCCACTCCCTGTTCGGCTGGCTATAGGAGTCTCTTTTGAGGAATTTATCGATATTATTAGCAATCTCAGCCTACAACCACACAACAACCGCAGAGCCCATTATCCGCCAATCCCATGAAAATGTATATTTTATAAGTGTTTTTATATTAGCGGCTTATTAAAACAATAGAAAAATTGGTCAACATTTTCAATGTACGTCGCTTACGTTCCTTGGATTAGGGATCGAGAACAAGACACGCGCGGCGGCGAACTCGAATCTTGATCTTTTCACGCTCCGTTACCTCTGCTTGTTGCGAGTCTGGCCTATTACCTTGCATACTCTGCGTTGACATGGCCGGTTTGCGAAGAAAGCGTGTAACCTTTTATCCCGGCGGGGCGTAAAAGAGAAGGAAGTGGTTGGCCGGTTCAACGGTTAGAAGTGTTGAGGTATAGCCGCGTGTTGTGTTATAATGGAGAGCGCAGCGTGAAGTCCGCAGGACACCTTGCAGTGGAGTAATGTTTATGAAGACAAATGGTAAAACCAAGCCGAATATACTGGTTGCCGTAGTTGTACTGCTGTTTGCCGCCCTGGCTGTGGGAATTGGCATCAAACTGTCTCAACCGCAT
>JAOUFU010000014.1 GCA_029858035.1 Phycisphaerae bacterium | reverse complement strand
GATTATACGGGGTATATCATTATTGCCGGCAGCGGCTCTCCTAAAGTGCAGGTATCACTGGTATGGGGTGAGGGTGAAAATGACAGGCAAAGCATCTCTCTGGCCGCCCCCAACGCCCAGTACAGGAAGATACCCTTGAAATTTAAATCAGGTGCCAACACTAACGACGGTCAACTGGAAATCGTCGCCCACGGCGGAGGGACTTTGCTTATAGGTACGGTATCTCTGATGCCTGGGGACAATATCGATGGTATGCGGGCCGATACGCTGAAAGTGTTGAAGGAACTTAACGCGCCGCTTTATCGCTGGCCGGGCGGGAATTTCGTTAGCGGCTACGACTGGCGCGACGGTATCGGGGACAGGGACATACGGCCTCCTCGCACAAATCCGGCCTGGACGGGAGTGGAACACAACGACTATGGCTTCGGCGAATTTATTCGCTTCTGCCGTCTGGTAAACGCGGAACCTCTGGTAACGGTGAACACGGGTTTCGGCGATGCTTACTCGGCCGCCGCTCAACTGGAATATTCCAACGGCTCGACGGACACGCTCATGGGTGCTCTTCGAGCCAAGAACGGCGAGCCGGAACCTTTTAATGTTCGCTACTGGTGTATCGGGAATGAAATGTTCGGATCGTGGCAGCTCGGTTATATGAGACTGGAACACTATGTCATCAAACATAACTGGGTGGTGGACAAGATGCGCGAGGTCGATCCCGATATCGTGCCGATAGCTTCGGGCAATGCGGGGTCCTGGAGCGAAGGACTGCTGCGGAGGTGCTCGGATCATATCGATATGATTGCCGAGCATTTCTATTGCCAGGAAAGAAAAGATCTGCTCGAACATACATCGCAAATCCCGGACAATATTAAAAGGAAGGTGCAATTCCATCGGGAGCTTCGTGAGAAACTGGACACGCTGAAAGGCAAGGACATCCAGATCGCGATGACGGAATGGAATTACTGGTACGGGCCACACGTATTCGGCGAACTGGGGACGCGCTATTTCCACAAAGACGGCCTGGGGATAGCCAGAGGGCTGCACGAATACTTCCGTAATTCCGATATTATGTTTATGGCCAATTACGCCCAGACGGTGAACGTAATCGGCTGTATCAAGGCCAGCAAGACGGCGGCCGCCCTTGAGACGACCGGCCTTGTACTAAAACTTTATCGTGAACACTTCGGGAGCATACCGATAGAGATCACCGGTGACACTTATCCTCTCGATGTTTCGGCGGCCTGGACGAGCGACCGAAAGGCGTTGACCATCGGCATCGTCAATCCAACGGAGAACGAACTGGAACTGCCGATGGAGTTGAAAGGAATCAAACTATCGGGCAAGGCACGGCTGTGGCAAATCGCGCACACAGATCCTATGGCTTATAATGAGCCGGGCAAAGAACCAAACGTAACAATCAAGGAAAAACAGGTTTCCGATATCACCGAAAAGTTGAGTGTATCGCCGTTGAGTGTAAATCTTTACGAACTGCCGATTAAGAAATAAAATTGCCTTTAATCCATGGTATCAACTTCAAAAGGAGACATTAAAATATGGAATGTAAAAAAGAGGAAACCCTACAGAATTGTGGTTGTACATATTCAAGCTGCGAGAGAAGGGGAATATGCTGTGAGTGTATAAGCTATCATTTATCGAGCAAGCAACTTCCCGGCTGCTGTTTCCCGCCGAAGGCGGAGAAGACGTACGACCGCAGCTTTGCCGCCTTTGCAAAAGCCTGGAATTTATAAATGTACGAATCCCGCGTAGAACGTGGGTCTAAATAAAAGCAAAAAGGCCGAGCCAAACTAAGCCCGGCTTTTTTGTTCATACAGTTGTATCTATTATTCAAATGACGTTTTTTCAAGCTCGGCCAACTCTTCAGCGGTAACATCCGAGGTCGACAGATCTCCAAAGACTACCCGATACCGATCGTATGAAACTTTCCACCGCATCAGCACGTCACCGGTATCATCGGGTCCGACCTTCTCGCCGTAATACACCGGTTCCTTCTCGTGCTGAGACAATGTCATATAGAACATGCCAAGCGATTGGAAAGACCGAAACACATCCATCGCCTTTTTGGTTTGTTCTTCCTTTTCCATCCGGCTGAGGTTCATTTCTTTATCTCGTTTTCGGCCCGCCTCAGCCAGTTCCTCGAACTTCTGCATAAGGCTCATCACATCGATCTTCTGCGGATATTGCCCGGTAATTTCGGCAAAAAACTTCAAGCCTTCAAGAGCAGCTTCTTCACTCATGCCCGGCCCTTTCAAGTCACCTGTTGTAAGGGCTGAGAAATCCTCCGGTATCACCGGCTCAAAATCACTTGCAACGACGGGAATATGCCACTGAAAATCGGAAATAACAAACTTCGTTTTTGTCTGTTCATTCATCTTAATATCTATTTCCATAAGCACCGGCAGCCAGGTTTCGACATTCACCCAGAGCGTTACTTTAACGTCCTCCGCGAAGCCTCCCCCAAATTTAGGGTCTGTAGTCTCAAAACCATCCACTTCTATGCCGTCAATCTCCAATCGGCCCAACTCGGTATATTGACAACCCATCATTTGCTTTATCGTTTCTCGCGGATCCTTGTTTTCCTCTTTCATCCTGGCAAGCCATTCATCATCGAATTCCATCCGCATGTATTTCTTCTTCTCGGGCATAAGCGAAAGCATCACCTTTTGGTCCGGAAGAATATATATTTGTTGGAATACTATTTTGCCGGTTTTAGGATCGGGTATATCCATTTCAAATTTCATGCCGTATTCGTCCGAGAAGATGAACGTACCTTGAAACGCTTGTTCTCCGGCCGGCATCATATCCCCCGTCGTTGTCACTTCCATCTTGTACATAAATGCGCGGGCCTGCTCAACTCTCTCGAGGACGCCGGCTAGAACTACCTTGTGGGTTTCCTTAAAGAAATTTAGTAATATAAAAGCACCTATTACTATCAGCGCCGCGGCGGCTATTTTGCTTACTCTACTTTTCATAGTTGTTCTCCATGCAATATATGGAATCTGTTCAGTTTGCGATTTGTAGGTTTGAATTTCTTTTTGGTGGTCCGCCCGCCATTTATCGAAATCGAAGGTTGGTCTTTCAGAGCCGATGGCCCGGCCGATCAACTTATCTATCTTTTTATCAGATTTATCAGGTTTCATAATCGGTTCTCCAGGAAACCACCACGCTTTAAGTACTTTGCTATTTTTCGTTTTGCCCTTGTCAGCCTGCCGTTAATCGTCGCCTTAGAGATTCCCAATACAGAGGCAATCTCTTCGTATGACAAGCCATTGTAGTAGCGTAAAACTATCACTTCTCTTGCGCGGAACGGCAATCGTTCAATAGAGCGTCGAACCGCCTCGACACTATCATCGGGCTTGTTGCTATCCGGGGCCCCGGATAATTCCCGAGGATTTATCGGCCTGGTTTTGGCAGCGACCATATCTCTGGCGACATTTCTGCAAATTTGGGCGAGCCAGGGAGCAAATTTGTCCGATTTTCTCAATTTACTGAGACTTGTCAGGGCCCTTGCGAATGCTTCCTGGGCGGCATCCTCGGCAAGCTGATGATCGGCAAGGATAGAGTATGCAATCGCCACCATAGAAGCATAATATCGTCGGGCAAGCTGCCCAAAGCTGTCGATGTCACCGGCGACAGCAGCTTCAACCAGTTCTTTTTGCAACTTCTCTGTCACGTTCGAACGTTTAACCTCCAAGCCAGCTTTTGCTTACAGAGTTCATTATAATGTCTGATTCAGCGGAGAAAAATAAGCGCAAAAAATAGGATATTTTATGATCTTAGGCAATTTTCCGTCAAAGCGCATAAAAAAAGCCGGGACCAAGCAAGAATCTCGCCCTTTTTTGTTAATTCTTTCCTACAAAGATACGGTTTTTGCCGATATCTCTCGCCGCACGTGGAAACCGGCGCGTCCGCGGGCCACAGATGAACACCGGCTCTCACCTGCTAAATTTGGTAACCGAATCTATATTCATTGACTTGATATTGCCCTGCTCGTCCAGGTCGAAGAAGATTGAATTTTTATTAAATTCGTCAATCCACCTTCCTTTTTCATCCGGAGGTTGGAGCTTAACAACCTTCTTTACAGTCGGGTCGTCGACGGCCAGGGTGCCATCTTTATAGAGTACCGTGAATTCGGCCTGCAGAGCAGCAAATGAATACTTGCCGAGATACGGCCTGAATTTTTCGGGAACATTATTATCTACTTTTTCCGGTCCAGATTTCCTCGGCAAGGGGACAATTTGATGCAATTGCATTTCCATAACCTTGCCCGAATTATCTTCATCAAACGTAAGGAACAACTGGTTGGACATTTTACAATACCATACATGGTTTTCATCGGGGTCATTAAAGGCCAATACCATTTGATTCGGAATATCAACGGCCAGATTTCCACCCTGGACAAACACCTTTACTTTCATTTTTGCATCGGAATTGGTGTACTGGCCCATGTATTTCTCATACTTTCCAGATGCAGCCTGTTCGGCTTGGCCCATTTTTGCCAAGCCGGCCTTATAATCGAGCACCTCCATCTTTTTGGGATTAAGAGCCGTAGAGACATATTGATAGACTCCAAGGCGGATGTGGCCTGAATCTACGTAATCGGTTTCGAAGGCGGTCGAATCGACGGGTATCCATCCCGCCTTGCCCATGTATATCTCACTCCAGCCGTGCTGTCCAAAACTTCCGCCGTAATTGGGTGTATACATGCAGCCCCAGACGACACGGGCCGGTATGCCAACGGCACGGCAAAAGGCGGCGAGAAGAAGTGAGTGGGCCCCGCATTCGCCGGCTTTGATGTCGTAGGTCTTGCGGGCGGTCCCTCCGCCGGGAATGGCATAACTGATATTGTCGGCGACCCATTTGCTAAGGCGGCAGGCGGCCTCCCAGGAATCCTTCGAACCTTTCGCTATTTCCTCTGCTTTTTTGATAAGTACAGGGTCTTCGGATTCAATCATTTCCTCCGGTTCGAGATACTTTTTCAGAGATTTGTCTTTGGTGAAATCGGGTGGAAAAGGCGGGGCATCCGAACCATCATAGCGCTTGTGCTCAATCTCAAAGACGCCTTCGATGAGGTTGTCTTTTATCAAGCCGATAAAACGCTGACCGGGGACATTCAGACCCTCCTTGGTTATCCACAGTCCCGTCGGTTCAACGGTCGCTTTGACCTTCATATATGATATGGCCTGGAAATCGGCGATGGGGACATTTACCTTGGCGAAAATCGCTTCATCCATATCCGCCATTTTAATCTTATCCACAACGGAGCGGTCGGTTAAATATAACGACCGGCCGTTAGGGAGATTTGCTTTCAGCATGTGGGAGGTTTTAGTATCAATCCACCATTTTATTTTCACACCTGTTTTCTGATTCAGTTGCTCAAGAACAATCGCATCATAGGTCTTGCCTGCCAGCTCGAGTTTTTCAACTCCCGCCTTTGTAAATGTCGATTCCTGGATTTCCCCTTCCATAACTTCCAGGTTTTTATACGTCTTTTTCTCCAGTTTGCCTTCTGTGAAATCCTTTACAAGCTGGAGGAAAAGCTGTCTATCACCAAAAATCACTTCCGGCGTGAGCTTTATGTCTTTGGGTTTTCCGCCCATCATCGGGGTATAATGAGCAACATTATCCTCTACTACGACCTCTATACCCAGCTTTACCTGTCCCTGCTCGATATCAACTTTAACATCGGTGGACCTGCCGGTTAATGGATCCATGTATGCGGTCGATTTAACTTCGGTATTAAAGCTCATCCCGAGCGCAGAAAGCATGATAAATACCCTGCTTTTTTCCAAAGTCATTTCTTTGCCATCTTTTACGACTGTAGAAATATCCGTTTCGGAGTATCCGCATAACACTGACTTCATTTCGACGGCGTGGTATATTATTTCTGACTGAGCCTGAGCCGCTTGTGCCTGAAGGCCGCCTGAGAATGCCAAAACCAAGAGTGCGAGAGTACGCATCAAACAATGTTTTTTTAGAGTTCTCATTTCAACCTTCCATTTTATTAACTTACAAAAATGCACTCCCAAACATCTCTACGTGATTTAGATTTAAAGAACCAACTTCGTCACCTTACTCTTACTGCACTATTATTGTAGGTCTTTAGGTACATTGTGCCAACACAAAAAAAGCGGTGACAGAAAAAACACCTGAGTGAAGCTTTGCGGCCTTCGCCAAAGCGTGGGCTTTATAAACGAATCCACACGGACGAGCATAAGTCGGCACCAAACCATCCCCATCCTGATAAACGACATAGGGATGGGGCTGCCACCCATCGTGTGGTTAAAAATCACTACGCATAAAAAACGCTGCCGGGTCTGCTGGACGGCAGCGTCATTTTATTAGACCGCTCAAAGGCAAAGTTACGGCACTTTTGGTTTTGGCAGTGTAAATCCTTCGGGGATTTTGGGTGTAAATGTGTCGGCGGGCAACTCCGGTTCCCACTGGAATCGGTCTCTGACGAATTGTTGCACAAGCTCCTGCTTTGACGGTTTATCCGTGTCCCATTCAAATTCCATGCGTACAAGAAGCTTTGTATCCGCGCTAAACCACAAGCGGTGTATCATACTATCCGGATTATCGCCATATTTCTTGGCGCTTATCTCAAAACCAATACATTCAATTCCATCTATAATCCGGTTTTCCAACATCCGATCGGCACGGTCAACCAAACCTGCCAAAAAGACAATCTCGTGCATCGGATGCCGGCTTTTGTAGTAGCTGGAAACCTGATATGTCCGGCTGTCGTGGTCGACCCCCGTTCTAACAATCCAGAAGTTCCTGTCCTCAATTTCAAAACCGGTTTCCTGAGTGTCTAACTGCTTCCCAACATACCATTCAGTCTTTTGGAGACGGTCACCGGAATAATAATCGTAGCGCCAGGCGTTTTGCGACAAATATACGTTTTTGTCGCCCTGCTGATAAACCACGGTTTTTGCCTTTTTCATTGCCGCAACGATTTGGTCTTTTAATCCTTTGGGAACATCGGCAAACGTCATTTCGCCTTTTCTTGCTGCACGAATTTCATCAGGATGAGCGTTGACGAAATCCTGCGGTATCTGCGGAACAAAGATGTCGGCCTGAACCTGCATGTAATACTCAAACCGGTCATGTATTACAGTGTGTGTCTGAGCCGCATCGAAGTTGCTTCCAAGACCGTGTTTTTCTATGCGTGCGGGCAGTTTTGTTTCCACATCAAACCAAATACGATCGAATTGACCTTCAGGATTGTCGCCATATTTGGCGGCCCTTATCTCGAAGCCTACACATTCACGTCCTTCAAAGAGCTTCGTATCAAGAATTCGGTCGGCCCTGTCGAGAAGACCAACGTAGAAGCGAAACGAATCCATCTGATTGGAATAGAAAAACCAATCTCCGGCTTCCTCCTGAAAGTAACACTGATATTCGTAAGACACCTCGTATTTGGTGGGCCCATTAGGCTCGCGCAGAATCCACTGAGTATTTATAACAGTTGTGCCGTCGTGCCAATCATATATATCGCGTCTATAATCGTTTTCCGAACAAAAACGTTTTTCCCACCCAACACCCATTTTGACATTACCGTAGTCACTGACAGAAGCTATACGTTGTCTGTAAACCAGCGTTTTTACCTTTCCGAGTGATCGAATTATTTCCTCTCCCCAGGCAGCCGGCGGCCCCATATACCACTTTTCCTTCGGCCAGAAGTTGATACCACCGATAACGGCAATTATTATCACGGCCGCAGCGGCGAGCTTGATAACCGGTTTACCCATTAAGGTTTTCCACGCACCGAAAGAGCGAGCTGCCGGCCGGAGCCGATGTTTGGGGAAAGCACTCAGGAGCTGCCTTTTGAGCGCATCGCGATGTCCGGCGTCTGGAGCATCAAAGGGTATATCCTTTACAAAATCTTCGATATATTTTTCATTATCATTCATAATACAGGCCCTCCGTTATTCACAGCTGCAGTTAGCTTTTTTCGCAGCTTTGCGGTAGCGCGATTGAGCCAGGTGCGGACTGTAGAGGGATTTTTTCCCAAACAAACGGCTATTTCGGTCAACTTCATTTTTTCAAAGAAATGCAGGGCGATGACATCCTGGTACTTTGGTTTTAAGCTCAAAAGGGCCCTTCTCAAATGAGCTTTCTTTTCGAGCAGTACATCATCCGAGCCAGTGGCCAAAACATATTCAGCGTGGGTATTTCTTATCACTTTTTGCATAACATCGGCCCTTTTTTTCGTATCGCGGAGATGGTCGTTAACTGTGTTGGTAGCGATACGAAGGAGCCAGTTGCGAAAATCAGCCGCCCTTCCGCGAAAAGAGTCCAGGCTATGCATGGCCTTAAAGAAAACTGTGGAAGTGACATCCTCGGCATGATGACGGTCAAATAAGCGGCGCACACAATAGTTAAATACGTTATCATAATGCAGGAGGTAAAGCTGTGCGAAGGCGTCGGGGTCGGTGCACGCCTTTTGGATAAGATTAGTTTGTTCACCTTCGCTAATGGTCAAGTTCGTCTGCCTCTTTATTCGTTTTGTACAGGTTCCAGCCGTCATCGCAATTATAAACGGAAAAAATTGGAAAAACGTCCCAAAAATATCGGGAAAAGGCAGAAAAATAAATCCCTGTTCAAGGTTTTCTTTGAAAGCGCACAAAAAAGGCCGGGTCAAACGCCCGGCCTGTTTGCGATTTTTCAGTCTAAGGACGGCCATCCCTCTTTTTTGTCTTATCCAAAAGACTATCTTTCTTCTGCTGCTACTTTTCAGCCGTAGCCGCGAGTGAATCCTCATACAGGACCGCCACCTCATCGTCACTCAGGTCATAACTGTAAAGACAAATGTTATCAATGGTCCCTTTGAAATGGTCCCCGTAGTTTGCATGTTTTGCAAACTTCAAGGTTGCCGATTCCTTGTCCGGCGGTCCTGAAGGATCGGGATTGTCCGTGATTAGAACGCCGTTGGTGTATGCCTTGAGATTTTCTCCATCATAGGTGGCAGCAAGGTGATACCAGGTGTCGGCCTGTAATTGTCCAAAGCTTGCAGCATACCATTTATTTGCAACGCGCAAGCCTGCCGCACCGCGGAAATCTGCAGAAGTGTGGTTCCAGTTTATCTGGAAATTATTCTCGCGGTGAATGGGTCCACCCGTCGCTTTCGACGACGGGGCGGCGGGACTCTCTACCCAGAGCGCTACGGTCCAGGTGGGCAGGTCGGCTGCATAATCGGTCCGTACGTAGTCGTCAATACCATCGAACTGCAGAGCACTATCTATTTGGCCTATAACAAGATTCGGCTCGCCAATTATAGTTCCATGATTTTCGCTGCCCGAACTGTCGTCGGCATTGCCATCAAGTTTCCAGTAGCCAACGAGCTTGCCTGTGTTGAAGCCCCAGACGTCCCCGGCTGCGATGCTGCCATCCGGTTGGACTTCATCGACACACCAATAATATGTGGTGGCCTTTTGCAAAGCCGGTGCGGTGACGCTGCAGGAATCGGTGACCTCGGCTAACAGCGTCATCTGATCCGCCGACGTACCGAAATATACTTTATGCTCGTTCACATACGCCCCCGGCATCCAGCTCAATTCTACTTCGTCAAAAAAGGCGACTGGCGCACCGTCGGCCGGCTGAGGCCTGATAGCAGTCGGCTTATTATTCAGAGGCGCCGCTTCAAGCTCAGCCAGCTCTGCGGCTGTAACATCTTCGACAGTCAAGTCTGCAAAGATAACCCGGTAGTTGCCTTCCTCTATCTTCCAGCGCATCAGGACGGCGTGTGGGAATTCAGCCGTGACTTTGTCGCCGTAGTAAGCGGGGTCCTTTCTGTCCTGCACCAGCATCATGTAGAACATAGCAATTGACTGAATAGGCCGCATTATTTCCATTAGTGCCGACACTCTCTCTTCTTCCGACTTGTTCTGTTTGAGCTTCTCTCGGAATTTCTCGGCAGCCGGGCTCTGACTTTTTACAAGCTCGCTGATTTGTTGCGAAATAGTTATCACATTTAGGTTTTCCGGATATTTACCGGTAAATTCTTCAAACAGCCTGAGTCCCTTGATGGCCGCTTCTTCGGTTATCTCCGGCATTTTCATACCGCCGCCCGGGAATGACTCGAAATCCTGGGGTATGACCGGCACAAATTCACTTTCATCGACCTGAATATCCCACTGGTAATCGTAAATAACGCCCTTTATCCTCATCTTTTCACCAAGCTCTATATCCATCTCCATAAGTACGGGAAGCCAGGTTACAACGTCCACCCACAGACGAATTTTGATTCGATCCCCCATTACGCCGCCATAGACCGCGGGGTCCGTTGTCTCAAAGCCTTCGACCGTTACGCCGTCAATTACGGACCGGTCCAGCTTGGTGTACGGGCAGTTCGATATTTGCTCTATCATTTGCCGCGGGTCGTTGCTTTGTTTCTTCATCCTGTCAAGTAATTCTTTATTGAAATCCATACGGATATATTTTTTCTGCTTAGTCATAATCATATACATCGCCTTTTCCTCAGGAAGAACATACATTTGCTGGGTTGTTTGCTCGCCGCTGTTGGAGTCGGTCATTGACATTTCCATTTTTATACCCCGATCCATCGAGATAATGATTGTAGCCTCCTGTTCCATTTCAGCGCCGGGTCTTCCCTGTATCATAGTACCGCTGACTTTCATTTTCATTCTGTACATAAACACCGGCACCTGTCGAACCTTCTCGAGGACATCAGCAAGAGCAACACTGGAACCGCCAATCTGATGTATGCCCACAAGCACAGCGATTATTATCGCCGCCGCCGCGGCAAGTTTTGTTATTCGGCTTTTCATAATATACTCCAATAGAATATATCGTTTTGGTCTCATCAAAGTTTCGCCGAAATCTTCTGACATTTCGCGGGCTATCCGGCGTGCATCGGGAGGCACATCTTCTGCGCCAAGCTTATTCAGGATTTCTTCAATATTATCCGGTTTCATTTTGTGTCCCCTAATCCCTCAAAATCGCCAGCTTGCTTTTTAACGTCGCAATCGCCTTGGATACGTGTGACCTTGCCCCGGCTTCGCTGCATTTTAATTTCTCAGCGACGTCCCGGTACCCCTGCTGCTGGAAATATCTCATCACTATCGCCTTTGCCTGCTTGGCCGGAAGCTGGGCCACCGCCTGTCTAACCTTCGCGGCCACTTCACTGTCGATGACTTTCTCATCCGGGCCTTCTGCGACGCCGAGGTGGCTTTCGTTGATTTGGCCGTTTCTGCCGACCCGATTTCGCCACGCCCTGGAGTTTGCGGTCAGGGCAATCCTGTAGATGTAAGAGCCGGCCTGCCTGCCGTTGAGTTTCTCGACATGCTTCCATATTCCCATCAGGGCATATTGCATCGCCTCGGTAAAAAGCTCCCGGTCGCCGGTGAGCTTCCAAATAACCGAGGACAAGAAGTCAATATAGTCGGCCTTCACCTGTCTAAAGATTTCCGCTCGCTTTGAATACTTCATTTTCTACACTTTAAATAATAATCCATACATCCGAACATGTTCAGCATTCACCTAATAATAACCTCTCGAAGTGGATTGTGTGTAACAGTTTTCTTAAAAAAATACAACGGGGTACGTTTTGGTAGAATAAAAATGCCTTTTCAACCACCTTTTGGCGTTTATGCAGGGCAAACGATCATTTTGCAGCGGCTGGCCCGGGGACTTTTAGCATAATAAAAATGCCGAAAAATGCTGAAAGAACATAACCCAAAGGCGTAAATTTCAGGATGAGATCGGCACCAAGATGTTCTATGGCCGGCAGCAAAGCCAGAAAAACAATATTTGCCAGTGCCCAGGTTCCACCGACCATAAAACCCATTCGCCTTCCGAGGTTCGGGCCCGTAGTGTCTCTTGCCAGAGTAATCATCAATGTATAAGCTGAGATTGCGCAAAAACCGGTACCAAAAATCATCCATATAGCCATTTTGTTATCTATGAATATCAGGTATGTCAGAAGGAAAGGGACCGTTAGAAAAAGTGCGATGACCGAACAGCGAAGCTCGCCTTTTTTGTGAGCGAACCATGCCCAGACAAAAGAGCCTGCCGCCCCTCCCAGGCCAAACATCGTCGCCGAGACCCCCCCGAAGGTAAGCTCAAAGCCAAGCTCATTTAGCACAGTAGGCAGCAGCGAAGCCAGAACAATTGTAGAAACCGCTGCGGGCATCGCCATCGCAAATATAAACCAGAAAGGTAATCTGTTTTCAGACCCGTGACGCTTATTTGTATTCCTGGCCTTCGGCTCAACCGCCAGGCGAATTCTCAGGAATATGACCAGCAAAACACCGACAGCCGGACATAGAATAAGAGGATACAAACCCCTCAGACCAAAGCGTGACACCAAAACAGTCGAGACCGCCCCACTGCTTGCATATCCCAGAAAACCGCCGGCCATAAAAACCGCCGTGCTCACCGCCGGTGGAATTCGCCTGAGATGGTGAACGGCCCTCAAGGATTCGGGATGTACGACCGCTATGCCACAGCCGCTGACTAAGGCCAGAACAAACAGAGGTGCAAAGACATAACCTGTCCTCGGCAGTACACCCAACAGGCATATGCCGGCGCCCAATATTAAACCAATGTGCAGGAACAAAGGAAACCTTTTGCGAGCACGCGTATGGCCGGTCAGTACCTGGACGCCGTTACTTGTCATATTCAGGGCGATAACAAGGAAAACGCATAGAGGCAAGCTCAATGCAAATTCATCCATGATTGCCGGCACGAGCGGGGGCAACATCCCGGCGAACATATCAATAAAAAAATGAACGCCCGAAAGCACTAAAAGCTGCATCCACCAAAATATGGTAATTCTTTTATTCAAGTGTCACCCTAATCTCCTTAGCGGTTTTCCTGCTTTGATAATGCGGCCTTCAAGAGCTGTTGGGCTTTTGTATACTCAGGATTTATTTTCAGGGCCCGGCGATAGGCTTTTATTGCCTCGTCGGTTTTTCCCTGCGCTGCCAAAAGAATGCCGACATTGCAGTGCATTTCAATGTCGTCAGGCCGGGCTTTGAGGACAATCCGACAGTGCTCTATCGCTTCATCGAACTTTTTAACTGCGGCCAGCGCCAATCCCAATCGGCCGCGGGCAATTATGTTCTCAGGTTCAAGTTTAAGCGCTTTTTGATAATATCCTATAGCCTCATCGAAGCGGCCCTTTTGGGCCAAAGCAAAGCCCAGGCCGCTTAGTGTTTCCACATCATCGGGCCTCAATCGCAGTGCCATACGATATTGTTCGACGGCCTCGTCTGTCCTTCCCTGTCTTGTAAGCTCAGCGGCCAGATTATAACGTGCCTCAGGAAAGTATGCCTTCAGCTCCAGGGCCTTTTGGTAACACATAATCGCATCATCAAACCTGTCAAGCCTGCGAAGGGCATTGCCGAGGTTGTTATAAATTTCAGGAGAATTAGGCCTAATTCGAAGTGCCTTGTAAAAATGCTCAATGGCCTTCTCCGGTTGTCCAATATTTTTGAGAATGTTGGCGTAATTATTATTCATAACGAAGTTGTCGCCGGTGACATTGATTGCGTGCTCAAAAAGGGCCTTGTTATTTCGCCAATGGCGGAGCTGTAAACGGGTACATATCGACAAAGTTAGTAGAACGACCAGCGCTGATATACCAAGGGCAATTCTTTGGAACCGCCAATTTGCCAACACATCAGGCAGGCCCCAGGCAATAATAATAAACAGGCCTACGAAAGGCAGATAAGTGTATCGGTCGGCCATGGCCTGTGAGCCGACTTGAACGAGGCCGATAACAGGGACAAGAATTCCAAGGTACCAGAGCCAGCCGACAGTCAGGTATTTTCGGCGTCGAGCGAACCACAATACCGCGACCGAAACAGCCAGCAGTACCAGTGCCGAGGCCACCACCTGCCAGATTGGCAACTTATTAAAAGGATGGGGGTAAAACACCGCCAGCCGGCTGGGCCATACCATCTTTATAATATAAGCGACGTAAGAAACGAGAGCGTTTGCAAGACGGTATTTTAGAGGGACATTGTGCCAGCCGGACATGACTCCCCCCCTTTGTTGAGCTATTAAGGTAACCGCGCTCAAAGCTGTGACAAGGACAAACAAGGGAATCTTTTCAAGGAGCAGACGCCAGAGCGGAACCCGCCGACCATCTACCTGCCCTGATTCAGTCTGCTCTAAATCCTGCTCATCTCCGACACGTTTGAATTGAAGGCGTCCCAGCGGCCAATAGTCCAGCAGAAGCAAGACAAAGGGCAGCGTCACAACCATCGGCTTGGTCAAAGTAGCCAATGCAAAAACCAAAACCAACGGCAGGAACCTGCCAAGACCCGGGTGCTCGGCGTATCGGATGTAAACAGCTATCGTGAACATCCAGAAAAGGCCGCTCAACACATTCTTACGTTCTGCTATCCACGCAACAGACTCGACATTCAAAGGATGCACAGCGAAAACCAAAGCCACAAAAAGGCAGGGCCAAAAGGCCGCAGTCATCCTTTTTAAGATACCAAACAGCAGCAAAGTGCTTGCGACGTGCAACAGTAAATTCGTCAAATGATGCCAGGTGGGATTTAGTCCAAATAGTTGATAGTCCAGCAAGTGGGTCAACGAGGTCAGGGGGTGCCACATATGATAATGAGGCTTCGTAAAGGCCCATGTGACCGATTCACGGGTTATGCCGCACCTGACGTTCGGATTCTCAGTGACGTACTTATCATCGTCGTACTTGACAAATTCGTGGTTGAGGACCGGCCAATATACCGCAAGAGCAGATACGACCAGAAAACCATATACCAGAAGAGAGCTTTCCTTATGAAGTGATTTTCTCATTTCTTACGAACCCAGACGGCGATGGCTCTCGTTTTTATCACTGCCAAAGTAGTCGTGTATCTTATCACAGCGTTCAATCCAACTGCGCCAGTCGATATCAGGGGGATATTGTATCTCCAAAACCGGTCCCTTACTCATGAAGGCAGTTGACAATTCTTATTTCGAAAATTCGAATTTTTTGCCTGTCAGGCGTTCGTAGCCTTCTATATATTTAGCGCTGGTTTTTTGCCTGATATCATCGGGCAGCTCGACGCCGGGGCCTGACTTGTCGAAATTTATACTCTCAAGGTAATTGCGAACAAACTGCTTATCGAAGCTTTCCTGGTCCCTGCCGACCTCATACTTGTCGGCTGGCCAGAACCGGGAAGAGTCCGGCGTCAAGACCTCATCGACAAGAATAATCCTGTCGTCAACAACACCCCACTCAAATTTCGTGTCGGAGAGGATGATGCCCCTGGTTTCAGCATAAGCGCTGGCCTTTTTGAAAATATCTATACTTTTGTCCCGCACATAGCTCGCCGATTCTTCGCCGATGATTTCGACGGACCGCTCAAAGCTGATATTCTCATCGTGCGTACCTCTTTCGGCCTTTGTGGCCGGTGTAAAAATAAGCTCAGGCAGCTTCTCGCATTGTTTTAATCCGGCGGGCAGCTTCTGGCCGCAGACTGTCTGGCTCTCCTTATATTCGACCCAGCCCGAGCCTGCCAGGTAGCCGCGAACCACGCACTCTATAGGCAGGACCTCGCCCTTTTTGACCAGCATACTCCGCCCGGCCAACTGCTCGGGGTGATTGCAAAACGGCTCGGGGAAATCCTTTATATCATCACTAATCAGGTGATGCTCAATCTCATCGCTTAGAAAATCGAACCAGAAGCGCGATATCTGCGTCAGAATTATCCCTTTATAGGGTATGCCGTTGGCCATAACCACGTCGAAAGCACTAATCCTGTCGGTCGCAACAATGAGCAGTTTATCGCCCAAATCGTATATATCGCGAACCTTGCCCCGGCTCGGCTCCATACCTGCTATATTTGTCTGTAACACTGTGTCCATAATAGTATCTTCCTTCATCTTACTTGTCCTTTTCACTTGTTCCCGCGAAATCCTGAAATCAACATACTCCAGTATTTTATCTTTGACTTTTTTAATATCCTTGGTTACCGGCAAAAAGTCAATAAGTATCTCAATAAGCCGGCGCTGCTTTATACGTTTTAGAGTAGGGGCAAAATTCACATCATAAATCCAACCAAGCAGACAGAGCTTCATATCGGTCAAAGTTCGCAACTGGTTGTAATCTATCCGCCGGCCAGCCAGAAGTGCATCAAGCACCTCGGTCGAATACACCGGCTCATCCGGAAGCTCAATTTCCAGCTCATAGCCTTGCGGATTTTCGGCGTATTTTGGTAGCAATCCGTCATCACATAGAGAGCATCTATCTTGTCGGCGTCACGAATCAATTTTGACAACAGCAGACAATCACCTTTCAAATCCGGAGGCAGCTCTTTCAAGCCGTGGTATTCAATCGCTTTTTCTATCCATTGCCTTTCCGTCTCATCCACCTCGTCAAAGACCTTTGTATGCCGGAGAACCTCCAGTCCCAGCAAACAATGGTTTACGCTTTGCGGATCATAATATGTCAGGTACTTAACAAACTGCTCGAAGCGGCCAATATCGTGAAAAAGGGCGATTACCTGAGCCAGACGTATTTGTTCGTCCGACAGACACAATGCTTTAGAAAGATGCAGCATTTCTTCGCAGGTTCGCCGAGTGTGGTCCTCCTTGAGCTTCAAATTGGCATTGATGAACTCATCATCACCATAAAAGCCGGCTACATAATCATCAAACCACGCCCTGAATTTCTTAAGCTGCTGAAGCTCCATAACATCCGGACTTGTCAATAACAGTAAATGCGTAAAAAAGACTATTAATAAAAATTCCTATTCCATATTCACAAATATGCTCCTTAGGGGTATAATACAAGCTAAATCGATAATAGTCAAAGGAGCAAAAGAATATGCCAAGTGTAAAAAATGTGATTGTCAAAAAGCCGTCCGATGAAGAAGCCGAAGGCTGCAAGGCCTGGCCAATCTGGAAATGTGAACCGAGCACGTTCGACTGGGCCTATACGGAAAAAGAAACATGCCTTTTGCTGGAAGGCAAGGTAACAGTCACGGACGGCACAAACTCGGTAAGTTTCGCCGCCGGCGACCTTGTGGTTTTTCCCGAGGACCTCGAGTGCACGTGGCAAGTAACCGAAGCGGTAACAAAGCACTACAAGTTCGGATAACCGGCAGGTCCGTTGCAATGACTTTGAACCGGCCGGCTCGTTGACAGGCCGATTTACCGGCTTTCCACGATACGCGGGATGCGAGGGTAATGGGGCAGTGCTGTAATATTCTGGCTAAAGTATTCATCAGGAGGAAATCATAATGAAACCGGAAATCAGAAAATACGTTATCGCGGGACTCGTGTTGTTATTATTTCCTGCGGAGGCGGGCTTGGCGAGGCAGAGGCAGAAATCAAGACGTTCCCAGCGGGTAAGGATGGAACAGGTGCAGGTTGCCGGCCCGGATGGAAATGTTAAGCTGACCATCCTGCCCAACGCCGAGCGTCTGAGTTTCATGGTGACACTTGGTGATACGACAGTGCTGGAACCGTCGACAATAGTCATGAACATGGACGGCTACGATTTGTCGACGGGCGTTGTCTTCGGCAAGACGGAACGTTACGAGATCGACGAGACCTATCCCTGGTACGGCGCGCGTAGCACAGCGGTCAATCGCTGCAACGGCGCCAGGATTTCCCTGCAAAACGATTTGTCGTTCATTGACTACATACTGGAGGTGCGGGTTTTCAATGATGGCGCGGCCTTTCGACATATCATCCCGGGCGGCAAAGATGCCTCGCGGGTGCCGGACGAGTACACGACCTTTGTCATCCCCATTGGCTCTACGGTCTGGTATCACGACCTTGGGGGGCATTATGAGGCCGACTATGACAAGAACGACATATCCGATGTTGGGCCCGGGCAATGGGCGGGACCTCCTTTGACATTCAGGCTGCCGGGCAAGGCGGGTTACGGCTCGATAACGGAAGCCGACCTGGTGAACTACAGCGGTATGGCGCTGGAGGCCGACGGCCGGCGAGGCTGGGTCACGGGGCTGGGGCATCGCCAGCCTTTGAACTATCCTTATGAACTTCGGTACGGCAGAGATGAAGCGAAGCGCCTTGGCAAGCCAGCGGCAATCACCGGTACGATTACGACTCCCTGGCGTGTCGTGATGGCCGGTCGCGATTTGAACACGCTGGTCAACAGCACGATTGTTCCCAATCTCTGTCCGCCGGCCGATTCCAAATATTTTCCTGATGGCATCAAGACCTCGTGGATCAAGCCCGGACGGGCAGTATGGCGTTATCTTGACGGCGGAGACCGCTCGTTCGAAGGTATGAAGGAGTTTTCGCGACTGGCTGGACAACTGGGTTTTGAATATCATGTCATCGAAGGTTTCTGGAGCAAGTGGAGCGACGAGCAGATTAAGGAGATTGTTCAGTATTCGAAACAACAGGGTGTCGGGCTGTGGTTCTGGCAGCATACAAACCAACTGAATACGCCGGAGGCGCGCGAGGCATTCTTCAAGAGATTACACGACTTCGGCGTCGCCGGGGCCAAGCTGGACTTCCTCGACCACGAGGCCAAAGAAGTCATCAACCTCTATGAGGCACTGCTCGAAAAATCCGCCGAGCATCATGTATTGGTCAACTTCCACGGTGCCAACAAGCCAACGGGTCGTGCGCGGACCTGGCCCAACGAGCTTGTGCGTGAAGCGGTCCGGGGGATGGAAAGCAGCTCGCTGAAAGAGCGGGCGCGTCACGAGACAATTCTTCCGTTTACCCGTTACCTTGCCGGCCACGCCGACTATACGAGCATGCATTTCGGTGAGCGCCGTCAGGATACAACCTGGACACACCAGATCGCCAGCATAGCCGTCTTCGCCAGTCCACTGCTTACGGTTGTCGCGCATCCCCAGACAATTCTGGACCATCCCGCCGTGGACGTCATCAAGAGCATACCAGCCGTGTGGGATGAAACTATAGTTCTTCCCGGCTCGGAGATAGGTGAACTGGCTGTGTTTGCCCGGCGCAAAGGTGAGATGTGGTTCTTAGCTGTGATGTGCGGCCCGCAGGTCAAAACGATTAAGGTGCCGATGTCTTTCCTTGGCGACGGCCGATACAAGGCGTCACTGGTCCGAGACGAAAAGGAAAATGATGCCGCGGTGGTTCTGGAAGACAGGACCGTGCAGCAAGGCGATACGCTCACTATCAAAATGACTAACGGCGGGGGATTCATCGCCCGCTTTTCAAAGCAATAAGCAGAATTTGGTTAGGAGGCTTGTGTTAAATGATTCGACCGAGCCATCCCGGAAGGAGATTTTGTGAGGACCACAAGACAAGTAATCTTATTTGAAGTATTTGTATGTTGTGCTCTGGTCTCTACGGTGATCGCGGAGAACCCTAAATTGTTGTCATACAGCAAAATAGACCGTCATGCGTTAGTAACCCGACACAATATCACCCTCAGCAAGCCCGACCCGCTGACGCCGCTGAGCGTTGGCAATGGTGAGTTTGCGTTTACCGCCGACATTACAGGTCTTCAGACATTTCCCCGATATCATGCCAAAGGGATGCCGCTGGGCACTCTATTGCAATGGGGTTGGCACAGCATGCCTAATCCCGAAGGGTATGCGGTGTCGGATGTTTTAGAATCGTATGAAGTATGGGGGCGAAGCGTGCCTTATGCCTCAGACGGGAATTACCCGAAAGGATATTCACCCGCTGCAACATGGCTTCGCTCAAATCCGCACCGTTTACACCTCGGACAAGTCGGATTGCGAATCACCAAAGCCGACGGCTCAAGGGTCAGTATTGATGACCTTACAGATACTATGCAAACCCTGGATTTGTGGACGGGACTGCTGAGCAGCCGATTCAAAATAGCCGGCCGGCCTGTCTCGGTCAGGACCGTTTGTCATCCTGCCCAGGATATTCTGGCTGTGAGGGTGGAGTCGCCACTACTCGGAACGGGGCGTTTATCTGTTTCGTTGACTTTTCCTTACGGGAGCACGGGCTGGAGAAATTCGGCTGACTGGTCCAGTCCAAACCGCCACAAGACACAAAGTCAAATTGATAACGGCAAAGCCGAGTTTATCAGGATTCTTGACTCGACTCGTTACTACTTGAGATTGCTTAGTCCGACCAAGGGGCTGGTAAAGGCTGTCTCACAGCATGAATACGAGATCAGTCAACCGAACAAAGGCGCACTGGAGGCTGTCTTTGCCTTTTCATCGAAGAAGAGTATCGAAGCCATACCTGATTTTGACACAGTCAAGGCAACGGCTGAGAATCACTGGCAATACTTCTGGAACACCGGCGGTGCAATCGATTTTTCCCAATGCACCGATCCCCGATCTTTAGAGCTTGAACGCAGAGTCGTCCTTTCGCAATACCTGACCGCCATTAATTGTACCGGCCGATATCCTCCGCAGGAAACGGGGCTGGTATTTAACAGCTGGCACGGCAAATTCCATTTAGAGATGCACTGGTGGCATGGTGTGCATTTTGCTCTATGGGACCGTTTGGAACTTCTTGAGAAGAGCCTTCCTTGGTATCAATCCATTTTACCGATGGCGAAAGCCACTGCGAAGAGGCAGGGATATAAGGGGGCCCGATGGCCAAAGATGACTTCTCCCGAAGGCAGGGAAAGCCCGAGCAACGTCGGGGTATTTCTTATCTGGCAACAACCTCACCCGATTTACTATGCCGAGTTGTGTTACCGCGCTCACAGGGACAGTGACACACTTCAGCGATACCGGCAGATTGTCTTTGAGACAGCGGAGTTTATGGCGTCCTATCCGGCATGGGACCAAACTAATCAACGATACGTGCTCGGACCGGCGATGATCCCCGCCCAGGAAAGTTATGGTCGGGATCGGAGAAGAAATCTGAATCCCACTTTCGAGCTGGCATACTGGTACTGGGGACTTGAGACCGCACAGAAATGGCGTCAAAGACTTGGGATGAAACGCAATCCAAAATGGGATGACGTGATGTCACAACTTTCACGGCCCAATATCCGGGACGGCGTTTACACGGGGATCGAAACGGAACCCTTTACGATTTATCGTGATCATCCGTCCATGGTGGCTGCGTATGGATTTCTTTCACACACACCACTTATCAAACCGAAAGTTATGAAACGTACTTATGATAATATTTTGGAAAAATGGGACTGGCCGAGCACGTGGGGCTGGGATTACTCGATGCTGGCGATGACCGCAGCTCGTCTGGGTGAACCTGAAAAGGCCGTGGATGCCCTGTTCATCGAATCGCAGAAGAACCGCTACCTTGCCAACGGACACAACTATCAATCATCCCGGCTACCCTTGTATTTGCCGGGAAATGGCGGATTACTCACTGCCGTGGCAATGATGGCCGCAGGCTGGGACGGCGGTCCCGACCGGCCGGCGCCCGGCTTCCCGGACAACGGAAAATGGAAAATACGATGGGAAGGACTCAAACCTATGCCATAAGATAAATCGCATTACGCTTCAGCCAAGTGGACAATCTGAGTTTTTCCTGTCCTTCAACGACTTTCTATCCTTTGCCCAGAGATAGCGTTTTTTTCAAAAGATATCGTTTCGCCGCCGGCGATCTTGTGGTTTTCCCCGAGGACCTGGAGTGTACCTGGAACGTCACCGAAGCCGTAAAGAAGCACTACAAGTTCGGTTAAAAACCATCATTACCCACAACAAGCACGGTAATGCTCTGCGCAAGGTTGTCAGATTGCCCCCTTCAATCCTCCTACCTGCACATTGGTCTTCCCTGCCGACTCTTTTTGCACCATCTTATACCGGATTTTTACACCCTTTGGATTATCTGTGAACCCGGCAATTTGGATGATACCTAATCCACCTTCGCGGGTTTTGAATAGAAAACTGACGTTCTTATCTTTCTGAACTTTATTTTCGTTCGCACTCTTGGGCGGTACATTAGTGAGCCGGTGCAAAAGTTCTACAGGATCCGCATTCCATTAATAATTTCCAGCTGTCCCAGCTGTCTCTACGACAACCATATCGTACCCAACAAAGCTCCTGTTTTCAGGCAAATAAATGATATCCGCACCATTTATCATCCGCCAAGCGACAGGGTCTTTTCCATATTCGTCGCCTGGGATCATAGCCTTCAACAACGCACCGCTGTCCAGGTCAAGCCAGATGTTAGACTGCTTCCAGCTCGGCACCACCCGTTCCGTCACCGGGCAAAATGAAAGCGGCTTCGTCTGATTGTTAGAGCTTTTACCCCCTCCTTCACCCTCAACCGGCACATCGGTCTTGTCCACGGGGCGGATAATCAGCGTTTTGTCCTGCCCTTCATCTACTCTCCATCCTTTGTCCAGATACAGCTTCTCCAGCATTTCCCAAACCGACATTTGGCCTTTGCCAAATCTGAGCTTTTCATTCTCGATTGATGGGTCCGCAATGATACGGGGATTGGACTGGGTAATTTCAGTCAGAATTTCGCAAAGCTGGGAAACACTATAATCTCGAGCTTCAAGCCTGACCGGATAGTCGAAGGAACGGTTCGGCCCAAACATCGACGGGCCTGTTGGCTGCCGCCAGGGGATATCAAGAGTTATATTATCGCCTTTTACCAGATCCGCGCGGGCCCCGATTAAGTAGCCGGCGACCTGGCCATAAACGGCCATGGTGAAGAGGGAATAGGAGCCCGGTGGCAGGTTGTTGATTGTCAACGGTTGGCCATGTGAGAAAAAGCCGCGGAAAAAACGTTTCTTATCGATACGGCCGAGACGATGGTCCTCAAGGTGACGAATCTTGCCATCATCCCACAGTAACGCCCCGGGGCTTCGGCTGATAAGACACATCAGCGGCATTTGCGATGAACGCTCGAGTTTATCCATTAGCTTATCGGGAAACTCAGGAGGAGTGATAGTGAGACGGGTTTGATGGTCCTGCGGCGCGAGCTTGACCTGCTTTGACTGCCCGGCTTCTATCTTGAGGTTTGGTATTGAGCCGTGATAGGTTATGGTAGGTTTCCAGATAT
>JAOUFU010000310.1 GCA_029858035.1 Phycisphaerae bacterium | reverse complement strand
GGATTCGGGTGGAATTTGTTATTTGTGTTCGGTCCAGATTTCTTTTATAGTTTTCTCCTGGCCGAAGCCAGTAGGGACGGCTTCGGAAGGTGTGTTGGCCCAGTACCAATTCTTATCTCCAACGGGATCGGCCAAAGTTCTGCCGCCGGGCATTTGGAGGTAGCCGCTGGGATCGTGTTGTCGTATCCAGTCCCATGCATACCTGAGCCAGAAGTTGCGGTATTCGGCGGGTTGGTGAGCGAACCAGCAGATTTCGTCATAGCCCCATATATAGTGCATACCGATGTTCTGGCCGGGCCTGCGGCTTGAGCCAAAGTTGTCCAGCTCAACGATATAGGGCAGGCTGTCACATCGCCAGCCGCTCGGGGTGATACCGCCTTTGCTTCGGGTGAAGATGCTATCAAGGTAACCGACCTTCAAGACGCCCTTTTGGGGCTCGGTGACGACCTCATCGATACGGAGGGGAAAGGAGTGAAAGTCGAACAAGAGCCTGCCGTCATGGACGATGCCGCCGCCGGGGACGTGTGCATCGGCGAGCAGGAAATGTCGTCTGGCGTTTTTGGCGGCGTATTTGCGGACCCGTGCCATCATGTCGCGCCAGCCACGGTGGTCGGTGTCGCGGTCGTCCATAATCTCGACCTGTCCGAAGTGTATTGCCTCGACGCCGATGTCGATATAACGAGCGGTGAGACAGAAGAACCACATGCGTGTCTCGAGCCTGCTCATATCGGGAACGGATGAGCCGGTTCGCCATTGATTTACGCGGTGGCCGTCGGAGTAGAGCATCGCTTCGTAGTCGAAGCTGCGATCCTCGAAGTCGAGGTCAAATTCGTCGAAGACCCACTTAGGCACTTTGAGGGTCTCGACCTGTTTGCTTACTATTTCGAAGGCGGCGGCCTGCAGAACCATATCGGGGTCGGCGGCGTGGATTTTTTTTACAATCGGTCGGGCCCGTTCGAGCAGGCCATCGAGGCGACTCTCTCCGCCCCACATGTAGATCGCCCGGCCCGCGAACTTGACGCCGACATTTGTGAGCATTCGGATATTGTCTTCGGTGCTGCCCCGCAATTGCTTCTTGACGCGCTCGCCGTTGAGCAACTCGCAGAAGGTAATCGAACGCGAAAGATAATTCTCGAGGACGGTGCGGGAGATCTTTCCATCGAAGGAATAATCTCGTTCTGCGGCCGTCGCCGTGTCTGCGGCGGTAGTGACACTTAGAAGCAGCGTACAAAGTAGTACTGATGCGGAGATTATGTTTTTCATTTTTACTTTCTTTCCAAAATGGTTAATATTTCACACCCTGTACTTCGTGCTCAACAATAACTTCTTATAATTTTCACTAAATCCGCATTATATTGTCACATCTATCACTGTGCCTGGCGAGTTTAAAAGTTCATCTACGGCGACATAAATGTATGCTACTCTATCCAAAAGTCAAGTAGAAATTGATATGCTTCGAGATGAGTATTTGAGGTATTTCCTATGGTGTGTGACTTAGCTTTCCCGAGTCAATCTTGAAAATCACTTAAGATTCGTTCCTTCAGCTCTTACATAAACAACACGACACCCCGAAACGGAAGTGAAAACGGGCATTAAATCCAGTATTTGTCAAAAAATATCTGTTTTTCGGCAGAAACTTGATGTTTAACACCTTAATAACCGGTCAAATCCGACTTTCATGGTGACAGTATGGAAACATGAATTTATCGAAAATATGGAAGAACCATTTTGGGCAATATTCCGCCCCGATTTGGTGAAGAGTGAATACGTTCTGGAGTTTTGATAATGGCGGCGGCTCACCTCACCACGCCTATCACGGAGCCATCGCGGCCGGACGTGTCCTTGAAATGGGTATTACTCTCTCTTTGTTTTCCGAAGAAGCTCAGAAGAAAGCCGTCCACGATTTTTTGCAGTTGCTGCAGGAAAAAAGCCGCGACTTTTCGGGCTCACGATATGCTCGTTTTCCGGCTGAGAAAGTGTAAGAAGGGCAAGTTATCGGCCAGGATGACGTTCCATCGTCTGACGAATGGATGGGCGTCATTAAAGAACGGCAGGCAGTCGAGGATTCATTCTCGCCGCACTTTACACAAGAATTCACAGTATCAAATTCAACGACACCGAGGTAGTGTGCTCCCCGAAAAACTGTTTTAGTTTCAGGGTAGCAGTCCATTGCCACATTCAGCGGGGTCTGCAAAACCTGTAACAGCATAGACGCCTATCCGCAGGCTTACAATCACGTCTTTGCCTGAAATGTCCTACCAATTGTCCGTACGAAACGACGAAGCGGGCAGCCCGTTCTTGTTCATCAGATTTGGTCCGGCAATATTGTCCCATGCAAAACGCACTGCAGCGGGTGAGGTGACTTTTTCAGAAGAGACTACAATCCTGTTTCCTTCGATTTGAGCCTTAGCAGGATGGAACTGCTTATCTTTGCCGGCAATTTCGAACCAGTCGGGCTCTTTACCATCGCGTGTGGCTAATCCATCCCCGACATAATCAAAGCTTATCTCGATCTTATCTCCGACAGTTTTCATAGACTTATAGATCGGACCTGAGAAGACTATATCCTTTCGGCCGTAGTCTTTGGCAAGAGCCCAAAGAGCCAGACGTTTTCCAACGTCGCGTTTGTTTCGCGGATGTATGTCTTCGATATTTCCAATGTCGCTGATAACAGCCATTCCGGTATTGGGGATCTTCAGGCTTTCGGTCTGTGCCTGCCAAATTCTGGGAAGTTCATCGATGCCATAATGTCTGAACGGCGCAAGCTGAACAAAATAGAAAGACATCAACTCGTCGTTCCATACATTTCGCCAGCCGGAAATCAGGGCCTTCATTTTCTCATAATAGAGCATGGCTTCACCCATGTTAGATTCGCCCTGATACCATATTGCTCCACGCATGGCGAAAGGGACGATGGGGTATATACGGCTGTTGTAAAGGCACGTCGGCTCGGTTGGATGCCCTTCGGAATAGATGGGATGGCGAGGCCAGTCCGGGGTCGCCGGAATCCTCTTGTTATTTTTCAGCGCCCTTTTAGTATCCTCGATCCAGTTCTCCATCTCCTTCATTTTGCCCGGGAGTTGTTTGCGATACGACACTTCCGCTCCATCGATTCGCTTGACAATATCAGCCAGGGCCTCCTGGCCCTGGAAACCCACACGCGGAGTCCACGGTTCTATGCGTGTACCGCCCCAAGCGGCTTGTACAAGTCCTACCGGGACGTTGAGTTCCTTGTACAGATACTTGCCGAAGAAATAACCGACGGCTGTGAAGTCCGAGACTTTTTCGGGATTGCAAACACGCCAGTTATCATTCACATTGGAGACGGGATACGGGTTGGGTCTGGAATTGATCTTGAAAAGTCGAATCTTCGGGAAATCCGCCTGGTGAATTTCCTGTGAGCCTGTCTCGGCACCACCCAAACCCCATTCCATATTGGACTGGCCCGAGCAAAGCCAAACCTCTCCGACAAGGATATCATTCACCGTTATGGTGTTGGCAGCTTTTACTGCCATCTGTACGGGACTCGACGACGCATTCATGGCTTTTAGTGATACCTTCCAATTACCGCCGGAATCCGCCTTCACTGATGCACTCCGGGAGCCCAACTGAACATCCACCTTCTCACCGGCATCGGCCCAGCCCCAGATGATCACCGGTTTTTGCTGCTGAACGACCATGTGATCTCCGAAGATATTTGGAAGATAAACATCGCCGTAAAGCCGGCACGGCAAACAAGCCGTAAAAACACAAACCACCACAACAATGACCACTTGTCGTTTATTCACAAGATGTCTCCTGCCTGAATTCTTCAAAACATTATATTACCATGCAAACCTTTTACCCTTTTGGCAGGCCTATGTCAAGAAGATTATGCAAACCGGCATACCTCATTAAGCGTGTGTTGACAAGTTGCCCGTACCCGGAGGCTGAAGGATTTAGGATTCGACACCTCCCTCCACATCTGCGGTTTTTGCAACAATAGCGACTTTATCATAGAATGCCAAAAATTCAAAAGGAAATTCTGCTCAGGAGTAAAGAAGTGAGGCCAAAATACAACTCATTGAGGTGTCTCGTCGTTGTTGTCAGCCTTGCGTTCCTGCAAACAAAAGCCAACTCTAATGGTTTGGCTGAGCAGCCAACGAAGGATGTGATTGTTGTTCCACTTAAGGCTCGTGCTTTTCGGCTGGAAGATGTCAGGTTGCCTCGCTGACGAGAACAAACATGTTGTAAACCGCCGGAGGATGGGCTATAATCACTGTTGGCCTAATGGTAGTCTGGTGTGTATGACTTGTGCCGGTCTTGTAAAACTTCGCTCTCTGGCGTGCCGTGTTAGACCGCATGCGCCAGTGTCGGATGAGACCAAAACATGTCGGACGCTCCCGTTGAGACGGGACCAGGAGAATGACAAACAGGTCAACTGAATCCTGGCTTGAAGGAGCAAAAGATGAATGTAGTAATGATAATTCCAACGGGGATAGGATGTGAGATCGGCGGGCATTGTGGAGATGCTAATGCGGCTGCCAGGCTATTGGCTCGCTGCTGTGATACTCTTATTCTGCATCCAAATGTGGTGAATGCATCGGACATAAATGAGATGCCGGAGAACTGTCTGTACGTCGAGGGAAGCATATTGGACAGGTTTTTAAAGGGAGAACTGTTTTTAGAGAGAGTTCTCTCGAACAAAGTCTTGGTAGCGGTAAACACGGCGGATTATCAATCCATAAATGCCGTGTCTGCAGCAAGAGCAATAATAGGATTAGATGCTGAAATAGTGGAGCTCAGAGTTCCACTGCAACTGATAGCCCAGATGAAAGATGGAATAGCAACCGGAGAAGTGAAGAACTGGAAAGAGCTGGTAGAGCAGGTAGGAGAGCATGAATTTGATGCGTTAGGTATTGCTACTCCCATCACAATAGCCAAAGAAACCCTCAAGAACTATTTTATACACGGCGGAGTAAATCCGGTCGGCGGAGTCGAGGCGGTAGCTTCAAAATTGATAGCCGATGCATTAGATAAACCTGTAGCCCATGGTCCGGTGGATTATTCCATAGAGGGCTTCGCAGAAGTCGTGGATCCAAGAATGGCGGTGGAAATAATCACTGAGAATTTTATTCATTGTCTGCTTAAAGGCCTGCACAAAGCTCCTCGCATCAATTACGAAAAGGGAATAAGCGTTAAGGACGTGGGCTGCATGGTGTCCCCATACGGCTGTTTTGGAGTTCCTCATCAGGCCTGTTTGGATGCAAATGTTCCGGTGATTGCAGTAAGGGAGAACAAAACCTGCCTGAAACATCCCGAGCACAAGAAGTTTGTATATGCAGACAACTATATAGAGGCGGCCGGCGTGTTGATGGCGATGCAGGCGGGGGTCCATCCGTCTTCTGTCAGAAGGCCGTTGAAGCATACTATTGTGAAATGACGAATGTCGGCTCGACTTTCCGGCCAGGATATTAACCAGATGAGATGTCGTGCCATACCCGGACAGAGCGACGGGTACGAGAATAATAAGCAGCACGTGCCAAACACGCAC
>JAOUFU010000309.1 GCA_029858035.1 Phycisphaerae bacterium | reverse complement strand
GTGGCAATGGGCGCTGGCTGCGGCGGTTTGCTCCCGGCGTCTACATCGGACTCGATTTGAACGCAAAGATGCTTGATGAGGCCCGGCGCGAATTTCCCAATCATACTTTTATTCAGGCTGATATGACAAGGCTGCCCTTTGCAGATAGTTCTTTCGATGGTATCGTCTCATTGTTTGGAGCAATGGGACATTTGCCTCGCCAGGGTCACCACGAGATGTTCGACGAAGCTTATAGGGTATTGAAAAGCAGCGGTGTCGCAATTTTCACGAACGGCAATATGCTCAGCCCTTTTAATCTGCCGACTACTGTGAAAGGAAGCAGAGTCAGGATTGAGGGAGTCCGGCTGAGGGTTCATTCGTTTACTCCCAAGCAGTTCAGAGAGGTTGTTAGTGAAGCCGGCTTTGAGCTGCTGGATATGTCCAGCTATGACTATTCATATTTGCCGATAATGCCGTTGAAGTTTGGCGCTTGTCTTTTCGAGCGGGATTATCAACGAATCTACTCTGGCCTTATGGATATACTTGAGAACTGCCGTTATATTCCAACGCTGCGCTGGTTCGGGAAACAGCTTGTTGCTGTGTGCAGGAAACCATGTGTTTAGATAGTGTCTTGTCTTATCTGCTTGTTGTCAAAACCGAGCAGAATTCTGCAATTGTCTCTCGTTCGCAGTGAGGGCATAATCATAGTGGTCGGAGCCGGATGTTTCTGAATCGGCCGGGATTGTTGTGGGTTTCTATGTTTTTGTCGACCTACACCGCCAGACTGTAATTACTATAGAATATCAGAGCTCCCTCAGACAGTCAACACCCTAAAACATCTCGGATAGTTCTTGACAATGAAACGAAATTGTGATAATGTAAGGCTTGAACGCTACAGGAGAGCCGTAAATGGAATCACATGGAAAATGTCGGGCAATAATTGCAGCGTTAGTTCTGCTCCCGATGCTTTGTCATATCGGGATCGCCGTATCTGCGACAATCAGTACTGTTTCTGAAGCTATTTCCATAGATACAGGGCCGCTTCCTGAACAGATAGTTACAGGAAACTCCGTGGAAACCTGTCTGAATAGCAGGTACTCGCAGCATAGCCTTAGCGGCACAGCCAGCGACCAGCAGATAAGTAATATCCTATGGGCTGCAGGAAAAGCTCCCTTTACAGGGACTCAAAGGGACATTTATATCGCCACACCAACCGGGACATATTTATATGACATGAACAGCCATTCACTGAGCTTTCATTCAAATGATGTAAGGGATGACGGCGCCTTCGCTATTATATATGGGAGCCAGCTTGATTTCGACACAGGAGTTTCATTTATGCCGGCACTACTTGCCTCTGTTTCTTTATGTAATAGTACCGAATCGCCTGTAGCGAGCTGCCCAAAAGGAATTGGATACCCGAAGGCAAGGTTGATTTTCGGAGTACAGTCAGGCAGAGGCCTGACAACCAATCTGGCAGTGCATTGCTCTGTGGCTGAAGGCCAGCCCGGCTGGCTGCCTGATCCTTGTACTACATCTGACAACAGCATTGAAGAAGTATTAGCCAATTTGAATTACGTCAATAGTTTCGGTAAAACGAATTTGACATTGCAGCAAATCTCGCAGATTCTATGGGCAGGATATGGGTGCACCGATCATACACCAAGTGGCAAGGCTGGTTTAACGGTTCCCTCTGCCTGGGCCATTTATTATTTGACCCGGAGCATTTATCTGGCAAACGAAAATGGTGTCTATCGTTATCACAATAGAAATCCCGGCACAGACCTGACTACCTGGGACCATAGAATCGAGCAAATAAACTCCGCTGATGTTAGAGGTGGTCTTCAATCCGCTGTTAGTGGTTTACCTCAGGCACCGTGTTATGTAATACTTTGCCTTGATTCTTCCTATTTGGGACAGGAGTATGCCCATTTGGAAACGGGTTTTGTAGCCGGTAATATGCTTATCCAGGCCACTGCAATAGGCTTAGGCTGTCATTTTAAGACCGAACTAACGCCGGTTGAGCGCAGCAGTATCCAGGCCACCACGGCTATACCTTCGGCACATGTCCCTCAAGTGATAGTCAGCATAGGGCTAATAGAAGACCCAATAGTTGACTTCAGTGGCGACGGAATAGTGAACTTCAAAGATTATTGCATATTGGCCCAGTACTGGTTGCAGTTTGAATCTTCGGTTGACATTGCACCACCACCCTATGGTGACGATAAAGTGGATTGGAAGGATGCTGCTATTTTCGTGGACGGCTGGCTAACCGCCACGACGATACCACCGTTACCGGAGCAGGCCGGCAATCCGAATCCATCCGACGTTGCAACAGATGTAAATACAACCACCAATTTGAGCTGGACATCAGGTTCGGGTGCGACGTCACACGATGTCTACTTTGGTATGACCAATCCACCCCCCTTTATAGGCAACCAGGTTGCTACAACATTTGTTCCGGGGACAATGTATTACAACGCGACATATTACTGGCGTATCGACGAGGTCAATGGTTGGGGTAAAACCAAGGGTATAGTCTGGAGTTTCACAACTACCACAATTCCACCACCGCCACCACCCTAAGCGGTTTGTTACCATTCCGTACAAGGTTGAAGCGGCCTTGAGCGTAATGCTTGCAGCCTTCTTTGGAATGACTGGCCCGGATACTTCGAGGATTTTTTCAATAAAAATAAATTTCTATGTTTTTGCTGACCTCTATGCCAGCTACGCTGCCGGGCCATATTTGCAGTAGAATATCATCTCTGTCTTAAACAGTCAAGCCCCCAAACACCTGGCCTGCATCGATTGACGCAATGAGCAATACTATGTCATCCGTCGCCCCTACGTCAGTTTCTTGTGCGTGAACAATTTTGCGGTGGGTCCTGAGTAGTCAGCGACTATTTGGCCGCTGCCGAGCAGCTTCCATTTATAAATCACGAGGCCTTCCATGCCTACCGGCCCTCGGGCGTGTATTTTGTTAGTGCTTATGCCGAGCTCGGCGCCGAGGCCGTAGCGGTAACCATCACTGAAGCGGGTGCTGCAGTTCCAGAAGACATTGCCCGAATCGACAAGGCCCATAAACAAGGCCGCCTTTTGCTTGTCCTCAGTAACGATAGCGTCGGTATGCCCGGAGCCGTACTTGTTTATATGCTCGATGGCCTCATCCACCCCGGCAACGACCTTTATCGAAAGGATGTAATCCAGGTACTCCGTCGACCAGTCTTCTTCTTTAGCCGGCTTGACTTTTATCACTTCCGCCGTTTTCCTGCACCCGCGAAGCTTTACGTTTTTTTTGCCAAGCGCCACTTTGATCTTCGGTAAAAACTTCTCTGCAATTTTCTCATCGACCAGCAAGGTCTCGGCCGCGTTACAGGCCGCAACATACTGGCACTTCGAGTCAACGGTGATTTTGATCGCCATCTCCAAATCGGCGTCACCATCTACGTAAACGTGGCATATCCCCTCGGCGTGTCCGAGGATGGGTATGTTGGTATTATTCATAATGTAGCGAACAAAATCATTCGAGCCGCGCGGAATAATCAAATCGATATATTCATCCAACACCAGCATCTCCGCCACGTCCTGCCGCGTTTGCAGAAGCTGCAGCCATCCTGCAGGCAGCTCCGAATTTTCGCTGACTTCACAGATTATCTTGTACAGTATATTGTTGGTCTTCTCTGCTTCGCTTCCGCCTTTAAGCAGCACGGCGTTACCGCTCTTTAGACACAGGGACGAGATTTGAACGAGGGCGTCAGGGCGGGATTCAAAAATTACCCCGATTACCCCAATCGGGCAGCTTACTTTGTAAAGTTTTAGTCCCTCATCAAGCTCGGTCGCGGCTATAGTCCGTCCCACCGGATCATTAAGTTCTGCCAGGGCCTCAATGCCGGCGCAAACATCTTCTATTTTATCCTCGTCAAAGTTAAGCCGTTTTAGCAGAGGCCCGGCAAGATGGTTCTTTTTGGCTGTTTCGAGGTCTACTTCGTTAACTGCCGTGATTTGGTCGCAGCGCTGCTTGAGCGTGTTGGCAATTGCGGTTAAGGCGGCGTTTTTTACCCCCGCCTTGACCGTGGCCAATTGAATCGCCGCTTTTTTGGCTTCCGCCGCTATTTCTGCAATACTCATATCTGGTCCCTCAAATTTCATATCCTGTATTTGGTGTCGCATTGTAAATAATCCTTAATCGATAATCAATAATCAATTACAATTGTTTGTAGATTGGCAGTAAATCTATGCCTGCAGAATTGATTTCATTCAGTCTCGAGCCGTAATAGACGTCTACTCTGTTCGGCTTTGCCGCTTTGGCCGTTTGGGGGCTTTCTGGACGCTTTATGCATATTTTCAGGCTCCGCCAGTCCAGGGCGTCACAGGAGGAAAAGCTGTCATTTTATTGTTGCATGCCTTTTATGCCGCCGTTTTTTTCTCTCTTTTCGACACGATAAAGCTGGATTGGACCACAATCGGTGCCACTCTTTCATTTACAGGTTATATAGGTGTCCCGTTTGTTTGGGCAGCATTGCCGGTTTCGGAAAGCCCGGGCACAGCCCGTTAGCTGAAATAATGGATTTTATTTCACTGCCGGCGAAAGTATTGGTATATTATGCGGAAATCATATAATCAGAAATTGCATATTGGAACTGTAATGGAGAAGAAAAAACACTCGTTACCGAATCTGCGAACGGGCCTTTGGCTGCTGCTTATCATGTTGATTTCCCGGCCCGCCTTCGGGGCGATTATCTGGAAGGGTAAACTTAAAGTGGTATCAGCGAAGCCCTGGAAGATAGAAATTATCGAAAGTAACGGGCCGGGCTCAAAGGCAACGCCTCCGGAATTGCTTCGCACTGAAAAAACAGGTTTGCCGGAAGTGACGGAAAAGCACTGGATTTGCACCGGCCGATTGCCTTCCAAAATTGATATTGGATGGATTTACGAGTTCTCCGGGACCATTCCTGATATCGGAGGACGTTATTCTTTTGAAGTCGGCGAACATTCGCTTGCTTTTCGTTCCAGGTGGTCACAACTCCCCTCTTTTGTGGTACCACTGATTATTATAGCAGTTGTCCTCGTTGCCGTGGTTGTTCTCGCAGCTTACATATATACGAAGGTCGCCAAAAAATAAGACCTGACTTTGCAGGCTGACTTTCGGCCGCCATTATTCTAAAGGGAGATTCTGCGTGACGGACAAGGTTTTCTCCCTAAGCTGATGCGGTTTTTGCCTGGTGCTTTTTGTGCTGGCGCATGTGAAATATTACGTCCAGAGAGGTCTTCAAACCCACAAGTATAATCAGAATACCAACCGGCGAGCCCAGAGCCATCGTCAGGAATGCTCCGAACAGGACAGCCAAGTGCATAATAACAATTCGAGCGTAGGGGCTGCCCATCAGCTTATCAGGTGTGACCTTTGCGTACTCGCCCTTAATCAGATAGTTGTACACAAACGAGATACCGTGACTTGCAAAAAGCGCGCCCATTGCATATCTCATCTCCAGCGACATGGTTAAAAAGGCATGTTTTATGACATTCAGCAGCATCTGCAGAAAGACAAAAAAGCAGGGCCATGTGGTATTATTCATAAAGCTGCTGTCACGAATG
>JAOUFU010000308.1 GCA_029858035.1 Phycisphaerae bacterium | reverse complement strand
CCACTGAGAATCCTTTTGTTTCGCAGGCAGTCTTAAACTTTTGTGGATTTTCTCGAATTTGTTTTATGTCTATCATAGTTCGTATTGCGTCGTGCGTATCGCGATTAGTTTTTTATTTTTTGATTTTATTCGTATCTTTTGATAATTACCACGTTATTTTGCCCGCCGAAACCGAAAGACTCGTTTATAGCGACATCGACCCGGCATTTTCTGGCCTTGTTCGGGACATAATCCAGGTCGAGCACAGGGTCAGGATCGTTTAGATTCATCGTGGGGGCAACGATATTATCCCGTATCGCCAGAACGCAGGTAATCAGCTCAGCCGCACCTGCCGCCCCAATCAAATGTCCAAACATACTCTTGACACTGCTGACAGGAATATTTTTCGCCTTTTCTTTAAAGACCGCCTTGATTGCCCTGGTTTCTATCAAGTCGTTCTCCGTTGTGCTCGTGCCGTGCGCGTTAATGTAATCGACATCTTTGTAGCTGATGCCCGCGTCGGCAAGTGCCGCAGTTATTGCCTGGATTGCACCTCTGCCTTCCTCGTGCATGTCTGTGACTCTGAATGCGTCGGAGCTGCTGCCAAAGCCGATAACTTCGGCAAGGATTTCTACCCCTCTTTTTTTAGCAGAGCTTAAACTTTCGAGGATTAAAATCGCAGCTCCTTCGCCGAGTATAAAGCCGTCCCTGCTGGCCGTGAACGGTCTTGATGCGGTCTGAGGACTGTCGTTTCTTGTCGAAAGGGCCGTAAGGCGGTTAAAGCCGGTAAGACCTAACGGATGTATCATCGAATGCGCGCCGCCTGCAATCATAACATCGGCGTCGCCTCTGCGAATTAACATTGTCGCTTCGCCGACGGATTGAGTGCTGGCTGCGCAGGCGGTAAGACAGCTTCTTGTCGGCCCGCGCGCGCCGGTAAGCATTGCGATATGGGCGGCCGGCATATTCGGCTCCTGCTCAAGCTCACGCATCGCGCTCATTTGTCCAAAAGCCACCTCCGCCCATTGCCCCCAGTCCATTTCGTTTTTCTCCGGGTCCCATCCCGCAACTAACGCGGCGAAAAATACGTCATTGTCGACAGAACCTTCGCCTGCTCCAAGATAAATACCTAACCTGCTGCGTTCTATCCCGTCGGCAGGTTTCTCGGTTTCAATATCAATCCCCGCCTGCCTGCAAGCCTGAGCCGTTGCTCCAATAACAAAACGGGAGCCCCGGTTGCTGTCTTTGTGCAGCTCCGGAAGCTTTGTATATTTTGTAAGGTCGTAATCTTTGACCTCGGCATCGAAGGTGGTAGGGAATGTAGAGGCATCGAAAATGGTGGTTTTTGCCACTCCGCTGCTGCCCTCTAACAATCCTGTCCAGACTGTCTCAACATCGTGCCCCAGAGGACAGACTATGCCCATACCAGTTATTACCACGTGCTCAGCCATTATTCATTCGACCCTCAAAGTATAACATAATTTGAATAATGAATACTGAACAGGGAATATCGAATATCGAACTGAAAAAACAACTCATTTTCTTCATTTCTTTGAACCTTTATTTTTCCGGGCTGTTTTTACACTTGTAACGAAAATCGAGATCAATTCGTTACATTCGACTATTAGTGCATGCAACTTATTGTTACTTTTTGAAAACAACTTTCTTCTCTGTATAATATTCGGCCAAACGTCAGTTTCACGTAGCTCCTTAAGAACTATCTTTATTTTATGGATAAAATCTTTACGGGACTCAGCACTTCGTGCCTCACCGTAATTGGGCGCCGGTGACGTTCCACAACGGATCAATTGTCCTGCTATATGATTCCCGGCTCGCGTATTAGGTAAAGCCTCAACTACGTTAATAATACGCACTGAAAAGTCGAGCAAGCGGTCTTGAAGGTCATACTTTCTGTTTTTGTTTTCCTTTTCAGAGTTCATTATTCAATATTTATTATTAGGTTCTATTCCTTCGTAATTCGACATTCCTTGTTCAAAGTTCGATATTCATTCCGGTCGTTTTAGTACTACCGCAGCAGTTTGTCCGCCGTAGGTATAGCTACAACACAGTGCGTAATTGATATTCGTTTCCTGAATCTGTTTTACAATATTCAAATTGCATCCATCAGCTTTCTTATCGCAATTCTTCGCAGCGGGTATTCTGCCCTCTGTCATTGCGAAGCAAGCCGTGATAACGTCGAGCGCTCCGCTTGCTGCCCCGGTGTTACTAAGCATACTTTTGGTCGGAAAAACAGCTTTCTTCGCCGCTGCTTCGCCAATCGCGGCCTCAATCGCCTTTGCCTCAGCCAGGTCATCGGCTGGTACTCCTGTGCCGTGCGGGACAATCAGGTCCAAATCCTCCGGTCCTATCTGTGCATCTGCCAATGCTTTTTCTATCGCTATTTGAGTGCCCTTGCCTTCCGGCTCGAGACATTCATACGACGGATTAATATTGTTGCTTCCTCCGACACCAGCTACCTCAGCGTAAATTTTCGCACCTCTTTTCCTGGCGTTTTCGGCGTTTTCCAATACAACCATCCCTGCTCCTTCGCCGAAAACCGAACCTTTCGCATCGGCATCGAAAGGCCTGCACGCGGCGGCAGGGTCGTTTTCATTTTCGCTTATTGCTCTTTTAAGCAGGCATTGGCGAATCATAACTATCGGATTGACCTTTGCTTCAGCCCCACCGGCCAGTGCAATATCACTGTCACCGCGTTCGATGATTTGGGCTGCTTCTCCTATCGCTAAATGAGCAGATGCTTCAGCGCATGTAATGGTGTTGCTCGGCCCCTGAATGTCGTGAATAATACCTATATGGCAGGCGAGCATGTTGGGCAGGTATTTCAACAGCCATAAAGGCGTTACCAGGTCAAGGCCGTCTTTACCCCATTTTTGAATGTCAAATTTGCCGTCCGTTATGCTTGCCGCCACCGCAGGTGACAGCTCGACCAAATCACAACTTATCAGGCCTGCGCCCAGATTAATCGCCATCCGCTCCGGATTGACATTTACTCTTTCCGGGTCAATACCCTGTGTAATAATACCGCTGCCTGTCAGGGCTTCATTTGCCGCGATAATCGCCAGCTCAATGTCGCGGGACATCAGTTTAACGCTTTTGCGGCGGCTCTTCGGCAAATATTCTCGTATTTTATAATCCGGAACCTCGCCGGCCAGTTTACAGCTAAATCCCACAGGATCAAATGCTCTAATTTTTCCTATCCCGCTTTTGCCGGCACAAAGACCCTCCCACATATCGCCGGCAGTCAAGCCAAGGGGGGTTATCGCGCCAAGGCCGGTTATTACTACGCGAGCTGAATTCATCAGTTTTGCTCCGACTCCGGCGTACTTGAACCGGCACCGTCCACAAGCACACCCTGTAGAAGCGATTTGAATGTATCAGTGAATACGAAGTTTTCCTCCGGAAACTTCTTACCTGCCAGGTTCTGGTCTATATGGCTGAACATCAAATCTATCTCGGCAATCAGCTTTTCTCCCAGTGTTATCTTTCCGCTTGTGCTCGCGGCTTCAGGAGCGATGGATTCGATTTTGGCGTCTAATATTAGTGTGTCGCCGGGTTTTACATAGTGGTAAAAGACAGCTTTTTTTATCTTTGCAAGAATGACTTTTTCCTGAAAATTCTTTGCCTCACCCACGAGTATCCCTGCTGTCTGGGCCATAGCTTCAATGCACAAGGTTTCCGGCATTACGGCAAAGCCCGGAAAATGGTCGTGCAGGTGCTCCTCGGCAAGTGTTACATTCTTAACCGCAACAGCACGCTCGCCGCTGTGGAACTCAACAAATTTATCTATCCATATCCACCGCATTCTTTATCCCGTTAAAACTATCGGCAGGCTTGCCAAAGGTCAACCTGCCGATTGAATACCCAAGATGGTGTCGTTATTATGCAGCGTTTAACTTACTATCAATATAACTTACAATTGTGTTCACAGTGAACAAGTCACCCAGCTTATTGATGTCAGGATCTTTCTCAAATTCACCGATTTCTATGTATGACATTTTGTTTTTCAATTCGGTCAGTCCTGTTTCGGTCAATTTGCCGTTATTTACAAAATCGGGATTATTCATCAGACTCTCGGCCGGGAATAATTCTTCCCGGGGAATTTTCATTTCGAATGCCTTCTCTAATCGAAATACTATGTCCAGAAAGTCGATGCTTTCAGCCCCCAAATCCCCCATCAATGTAGCTTCGGCGGTAACTTCATCGTCGTCTACTCCCAGTGCATCGACCAGAACTTCCTGAACCTCTCCAAAAATTTCATCCCGACTCATTGCCATATTAATTACCTCCGGATCCGTTACCTGTTGTAATAATCCTTTATTATGTGTCCTTGTTTTAACTTGTTTGTCTATGAACTAATTAGTACGAACTAACTGAGCAGCTTCCAGCGTTGCTTCATATTTTCGATGACTTTGGCATCCACCGCCGCCATCCCGGAATTCTCATCGGCGAGGTTAAAGTGCCTCAGCCCGAATTTCGCTTCCACGATTCGTTCATTGTCCGAGACGCCGATGCCGGTAAAGCTGCTTATGTTTTCCTCGATTGTCCTGGCCTCAACGGTATATTCTATACGGCCGCCCGGCGCCAGAAAGCTCTTATATTTTACATTTCTTGCTTCCGAAAGCAATATCATACTGTGGGCAAAATTTTCCGCCTCCCGCACCAGCCACGATGCCGATTCGATCAGCCCTTCCAGCAGCAGCACGCCCGGCAGCACCGGAAATGTCGGAAAATGGTCGGCAAGGTATTCTTCAGCCATGGAAACGCTCTTGACCGCCTTTATTTCCTTGCCGCTTTCCAGCGAAACAATCTTATCAATCAGAATAAATTTCATAGTTTCGGCCATTGTAAAGATAAAAAACCATTTTTCCAGTCTTTTCTTTGTTTTCTGGTACTTATTGATATTGGAAAATTTTATGTTATTGTCTACACTTTTCATCTATGAATATTCGCGGAGCAAAAATCTCGGATGTCGAAGCCATTTATTCCCTGATTAATTCTTACGCCGAGCGTGATAAGATGCTGTTTCGTTGATTGGCCGATATCTACGAGAACCTGCAGACCTTGACTGTTGCTAAACTCGACGGCGGCGTGGACTTGACCGGCAGGACGTTAACCGAAGCAAGGGGAATATCCGAAGACGGCTTAACAATTGTGGGACATGGAAACAACCCCAGTGGCAACACAGAAGTTTGGATGGCCACGATCCCTGAACCGTCCACGCTCTTGCTGCTCGGCCTGGGTTGTGTGGCGGTGTAGCGAAGACGGCGGGCGTGAGGCACCAGAACCCCGAAGCAGGCTTCGGAGAACGCATAGACCCCGAAGCAGGCTTCGGGGCTAAACAAGCACGGACACTGAAGCGTCCGCGCTCTTGCTGCTCGGCCTGGGTGGGGTGGTTGTGTTGCGAAGACGGCGGGCGTGAGGCACCAGAACCCCGAAGCAGGCTTCGGAGAACGCATAGACCCCGAAGCAGGCTTCGGAGAACGGCATAGACCCCGAAGCGGGCTTCGGAGAACGGCATAGACCCCGAAGCAGACTTCGGGGAACGGCATAGACCCCGAAGCAGGCTTCGGGGAACGGCATAGAC
>JAOUFU010000307.1 GCA_029858035.1 Phycisphaerae bacterium | reverse complement strand
TTTCAATAGTCCTTCTCTGACCCGATAGGTCCGGCTGTCACCTATATGTCCGAGAACAAAACCTTCATCGAAAAATACGATAAGTTCCGCAGTACACCCCATCCTTTCGTGGAGGGAATTTCGGGCTACGTGATTCAGAATCTTTTCGTTTGCCAGTCGGAAAGTCTTTTGGATGTTTTCCTTAGCCTTTCGTTTTGATGGATTTTTATAATCCTGAAAAACTTCAATGGCAGATTCCGAAAAAAAACGACTGGCCAATTCCCCGGCAACTCCTCCCCCCATACCATCTGCCACCAGGCAAAATCCGGCGACTGGATCAACCCAAAATGTGTCCTCGTTATTTTCCCGATAAAGGCCTATATCGGATTTACCGTAAGAGAGTATTTTCCTCATTTTTCAAATTTAGGAATGACCTGGTCTTTTGCATCTATCAAACAGTTCAGACAAATAGATACGTTGAAAACAAATTGAGGCACAAGCTTAAGAGTGATTTTTTTCGCTGTGTGAAGACAATCTCGCCTGAAACATTGATAAATTTTCTGCAAACGGTATTTGCAGCGGTTTTATTAGCTGTCAACAATGGTTTTCGGTTGAAGATGATACTCAGACCAAATCCGTTGAGAAGTTCGTCGATTTACTGCCCTGCCCGAGATAGATAACGAAAATCGTATCGGCTAACAGCCAGGTAGATAAAATTGATTGATATCATTGATCAGCCGGCAGTAAAAGGCGTGCCTGGATTTTTTCCAGCCACCTTTCTCGAAGCAATTTTTGCTATTTTGGGCGATAAGTCTCCCACCTTCTGAATTTATCTTGATAGTCTTCTATTTTAATTGCTTTTAATAATTATATCAGAAAGTTGTCCTCAGATGAAGGCCTCTTTTGTATAAATCGCCCAAATTATGTTAAACCTATTAAAATACCAGGGTATTGTCAAGGGTCTTCTCAGTTACCCAATTTACTCATTATGCTTGAAGCCAAAGTCATCAAAACCCGATAAATTCTTCATAAAAAATTGAAGCTCCCTGCAGCCCCGCTGGAACGGGATCTCCACCAAACGGCATACTCGGACAAGTCCGCTTCGTTCCGACAAGCTTGCAGGGAATCTTCGACTGTAAGGAATTCTGTTAATTTAATATTCGCTCGCTAACCCAGCAACCCCGCGAAGCCGGATTTCCGCTGCGCTCCAACAAGCTGCGGGGAATGCGCTCGCTGCTGCAGTTCAGGATTGTCCGCCTTGGGAAGAAATCTTCGGCAAAGGCTTTATGAAAAAGGACTTCTTTTTCATATTGATTTGCTTTTGAAAACCATTATTCTTGAATTCATCATTCTGTTGTGCTATATGATTTTTGATAAGTAATCACTTTAAATAAAGACGAATTGCAGGCGCTAAGAAATACGCTGTTATGGATTACAGCATTAATTAGAAAATAATATTTTACTTTATGGCGAATATACCCGTTATTGTTATCCGAATAGTTCATATCGATGGACCCCTGAAAGGCGAAATCCAAGAATTCTCGGATTCTGAAATATCTATTGGGCGATATCCGGAATGTCACGTTCAATTTCCAAAAGACCTTAGGATTGTATCAAGATTACATGCCAGGATTGTTCGAGAGGGAAATCGGTTTATGCTGATCAACAAAAGCAAAAATTTTACTTATTTAAATGGAAAACCCATCCAAGTTCAAGAAGAGGCGTATCTAAAAAGTGGAGACTGGCTTATGTTTGCCGAAGGCGGGCCAAAGGTCAGTTTTTTAACAAAGGTTGAAGAAGGGAGGCGGCTTGAAGAAGCTAAGAAACATGATGAAATTAACGTTCGTGTTCAAAAGAAACAGGTTCCCCTTGTAATACGATATGGCCCTACCCTCCGACAATTTAAAACTCTTCCCATTACAATCGGAAAAAGTCAGAATTGTGATTTTACTATTGATCATCCTTCTGTGCTCGATCAACATGTCCAGCTATTTTTCAGCGAGGGTCAATACTGGGTGAAAGATCTCACCGGCCGGAATTCTGTATTAATAAATGGTCAACCCATCAATATTAAAGCGCCTCTTAATCCCGACAACCAATTGGCATTGAGCAACCAAGGACCAACCTTTGTGTTTTTAGGCGATGGTCGGTTGAATGAAATCAAATCTGATCGATTTTCCTTTTAGAATTGGAGAAAATTGCGCGGTTGATCACCATGCCTTTTAAGATTATGGACATGGCACCTTTTCCATTCAATGATTGATAATGTGAATCGGATCAATTCTCAGCTCACATTACTCATGCCTCAATGCTCTAACCGGCTCGAGACGAGCCGCTTTCACGGCTGGATATAAACCCGATACCAGGCCCACACCGCCGGCCATTAAAATTGAGACGATCACCGACCATACGGTCAACACTGTTTTCCAGCCGGCAACCTTGCTAATAATAACTGCACTGCCCGCTCCAAGGATGATACCAATGCATCCACCCGTCGTTGTTAGCACGATGGCTTCACAAAGAAACTGCACCACGATGTGTTCTTGGGCAGCTCCAATTGCCCGCCTGATACCGATCTCTCTTGTCCGCTCCGCTACACTCGCCAGCATGGTGTTCATGATACCGATGCCTCCTACAAGAAGCGAAATACCAGCGATACATCCAAGTATTATATTGAAAATGCGTTGGGTTTTCTGGGCTTGAATCAGCAGTTCTTGTGGTACGATAACCTGAAAATCCTCAACCCCCCCATGTTTTTGGTTCAGTATTCTCCTCACCGCTTCGGCACATGCTTGAACATTTTCATTTCGCGCCACCCGAAGCCAGATTTCCGATATCTCTCCGAATCTTGTCTGCTCATGTACATCCGTCACTTCTGTTCCCATAGGGATGAAAATGACCCGATTGTAATTGCGAACGGCCAATGCTGGTGATTTGCTATATTTCCATTGACGTTTATGTAAAATTCCTACAATTCGATAGGTGCGATGTTCCAGCCTCAATGCCTCTCCCAAATGACCACCGTCTCCAAGCAACCTGCTTACTTCTTCCCCTAAAACACATACAAGATTTTTTCGAACAACATCTGTCACGGAAACAAATCTTCCTTGTCTGACGGTCAAGTTTTTAGCCAATTGGTATGATTCTGTAACGGCAAGTATTTCAAATGGATCTTGTGCAATGGATATAGGAAGAGAAGCCTTTACTTCCTTAACCGGGGCTACATTGGAGATTGTATGAATTGTATTCTTCAGGGCGTTTGCATCTGAAAGGACAAGGCCTTGGGACAGGCGCCTGCGAGGATCAGCCTCCTGAGCTTTGGTTAGCTGTAAACTTCGCACGATAACACTATTGGTTCCGAGTCTCTCTATCTGATCCAGAATTTCCTGTTTTGCTCCTTCGGCAATTGACAGCATACCAACAACTGCCATAACCGCAAAAACTATTCCCAGAGAACTTAGGAAACTTCTCAGCCTGTGTCGAAATAATGCACGCCACGCGTCGCGCAAGATTTTGTCCCACTTCATGCACTCCCCTCATCATTAACAATTTGCCCATCGATAAGATGATAGATTGTTTGGCAGTGGGAGGCGACTTCTTTTTCGTGGGTCACCACTATCAAAGTGGTTCCTTGCTCATTCAGATCTTGAAAAAGCGAGATGATGTTTTTGCTTGTTTCCGAATCCAGGTTTCCCGTAGGTTCATCTGCCAAAATAAGCAAAGGATCCACAGCAAGCGCCCGGGCAATGGCAACACGCTGCATTTCTCCCCCGGAAAGTTCTGACGGCCTGTGGTAACGCCTTTCCGATAGCCCTACACGCTCTATGGCCTTTTCAGCAAGGCGTCTCGCTTCATTCCTGGTTTCTTTCCTGTATAGAAAAGGTATTTCCACATTCTCAAAAACATTATATTGGGAAATCAAGCTGAAGGTCTGAAAAACAAATCCGATTTGATTCGCACGCATTAACGACAAATCTCGGTCTGAGATACTCGAAATATCTTGTCCACCCAGCAAATAGGTACCCTCCGTTGCTCTCTCCAAACATCCGATAATGTGCATTAACGTCGATTTTCCGGATCCAGACGGCCCCATTATTCCAACAAATTCCCCAGGCTTAACAGAGAAATCCAGTCCCCGGAGGGCTTCAACCTTATGCGAACCCATCTCATATACTTTCCGTATTCCCAGGGTTTCAACAATTTTTTCACCACCATTCATCGGAGTTTTAATCCTCCTATAAAGACAGCCCGCTCCGTTTTCGGATCTCATTCGAAGGAGGTTGAGACAGGGCCACTCGTTCGCCCTCTTTCAACCCTGCGAGAACTTGGGCCCAATTCTCGCTCTGGGCACCAATAGCGACTTCGCGTTTTTCGTAGCTGGCCTGCGTGTCGACGTAACAATAAGTCCTTCCCTGATCGTTGAATACGGCATGAACAGGAACACTTAGTGCATTTTCAACATTTGTACACTCTATTTCCACCCGGGCTGTCATGCCAGGTCTTAACCGCTGATCTTTTTCTCTGACTGAAACAACAACCTGGAAATACTTGTCGGCGGTGTGAGATTCAGTTCGCGATTCTGCTAATACACCAATGGACTGCACATCTCCGGATAGCCTGAGATCGGGATATGCGTCCACAAAAACCATGACCTTTTTACCGGCACCGACCTTATGGAGATCAATCTCGCGGATCTGAGTCTTCACCACCATACCGGATACATCTGGCAGATAGACAAGCGGCTGGTTCTGCCATGCGATATCACCAATACGCGGTTTTCGCTTTATCCCTCCGCGGAAAGCTTCAGGCAAAACAGCAATACCCGGAATTGGCGCCCGAATGACCGTTCGTTCGAGCTCCGCCTGGGCAATCTTCAATGAAGAGGTTGTGCTTTCCAGACTTTGCTGGGCCTTACGTAAAGCTGCCATAGCCTTTCCGATTTTAAATCCAGTCCCTTTTTTAAATTGCTCCAGGTTCATATTGGCTCGTGCTACCTGAGCATGTGCGTTCTCAATCAAAGAAGGCAGTACGTAATCCCGGTAGCTTTCATGCTGGCGTTTTGCCACCTCATAAGCCTGTTTTGCCTCTGATACCTTGTTTTGTGTCTGAGCGATCTCTGCTATGTTGGCATAGCCTCGTTTCTCAAGAGCTTTAAGCTCCACAAGGTATCCCTCTTTTTCTTTCCAATCCTGTTTTGCCTTTTGAGCCGCTCCTTCCAAACGATAGAGTTCCAGCGGGCCCTCTCCCTTCTCCAGTTTTATAAGATCCAACCGAGCTGCACGCAAATCGAATTCAAGTGTCTTTGTCTCTCGCTCCGATTGAACCTTTTCCCATTCCAGTATCTGCTCATTTGCTGACACCACAGCTTCCCACTCGCGAACCTTGGCTGTGAGGCCAGTTACTTCTTCCTCAAAGGATGTTGGATCGAGGCGAACAAGCACATCATCTTTTTTGACCCTTGTACCATCGGAAATGATAGAAACAATTGTTCCACGACCGCCACGGATCTGAGAAAAAAGGACCGTGGATCTTTCTGCATCCAGTTCTCCAACAGCCTCAACCAATACAGAAAAACTTTTCTTTACCACCTTTACTGAAAGAACAGGGGCATCTTCAGGCCTTT
>JAOUFU010000306.1 GCA_029858035.1 Phycisphaerae bacterium | reverse complement strand
TGAAAGGTCAACTGAAGGCAAAGAAAGTCGAGCTGGCCGAGGAAAAAGAAGTCGGCAAAATTTTCGACGACTGCGAGCTGGGAGCAGAACCGCCTTTCGGCAACTTATATGACTTACCCACCGTTATGGACAAGACCCTGGAAAAGGACGATCACATCACGTTCCAGGGCGGCTCTCACGAAAAAGCGATACGGATGAGCATGAAGGACTACCGAAAGCTTGTTGAGCCAAAAGTGCTTGAATTCAGCTACCATATAAGCACGTGATTGCAAGATGACGGATAAAAACCGTTCTGTGTGTTGAACAGTCTGTATCCGGTCGTGCCATCCTTATCACAGATACCGTTCAAGCAGGGCATGCAACGCCTTTAGCCAAAGGAGGCTGAACCGTTATTAGCAGAGGGATCAACATTTCTTGTCTTAGTTTTGAATTATACATTGAGATTTTGCGGAACTTCGGCCATTGTCGATTGTATAACAAAGTAGAAACGCTTAGTTCAAAACCGGATTGTTTTTCATGACGCATGAAACAGAGATTATACGCCGGGTACTGGAAGGTGACATTGAATCTTTCAGGCTCTTATTGGCCAGATATGAAAAACCGGTTGTGCGAATGATAAGAAACATAACTTACGACAAAGAATCCTGCGAGGACCTTGCTCAGGATGTTTTTCTGACAGCCTATGAAAAGCTGGCATCTTTTGACCGGGCCCGCAGCAGCTTTTCGACCTGGTTGTTTACCATTGCCAGAAACAAAAGCCTGAATGCATTAAAAAAGAAAAAGCCGCTTTCAATAAGTGAGCCGCCGGAAAAGAGCAATCCGCATAATCCTTCAGATGATATGGCCGAAAGGGAATTTTATGACCGGCTGGATAAAACATTACAGACCCTGCCCTCCAGACAAAGGCGGGCATTTATTTTAGCGGAATTTGAGAAATTATCTTACGCAGAGATTGCACAAATCGAGGGTACAAGACTTGGAACCATAAAATCAAGAATCAACAGGGCAAAAATGAAGCTGCGAACGGCCCTTAAGGAATTTGCCGGAGACATTGTATGAAAACCGAAGAAATCTACAACGCCTGGAAAGAACAAAAAAGCCAAATAGACGTGGACAAAGGCTTCTCCGACAAGGTGATGAGCCGGATAAATCAATATGAACGGCAGAAAAGAAAACCTGTATTCGATGGGCACCGACTGATTGAACTCATATCAACACGACCTCTCGGAAAAGCGGCTGTAGTTGCAGCAGGGGCGGTTATTGGTTTTGTAAGAATTGCGTATGTAATTTATGCCTTTTTGGGCTGCTGAACAGAGGAAATATATAATGGAAGAAGAAAATATACAAACCAAAAACAAGAGGTGGCCCTGGGTGGCCGTGACGCTCTCGGTGATTATGACCGGACTGGGACACATATACTGTGGAAGAATCGTAAAGGGCCTTGTTCTGGCTTTTATTTCATGTATACTCATTCCTTTCATTTTTGGCGCATTCTCAGTAAGCCATTCAACAATTCGGATTGCAGTCATAATCGCAGTATTACTCGCATCATCGGTAATATGGCTATTCGCGATAATCGACTCCGGGTACATAGCAAAGCGCACAACGGAAAGCTATATCCTCAAAGATTACAATCGATGGTATGTATACGTAATTTTGATACTGATGGGCACGGGCGGTTCGACTCAAATCGCTTTTAATGTCAGGACGTTTTTTCTTGAGGCATTCAGAGTTCCGGTGGCATCCAATTATCCCACGATAATACCTAATGATCGGTTTCTTGCGAACAAAATTGCCTACAAAAACAGCGATCCCCAAAAGGGCGACCTTATAGTTTTTATTAATCCGGAGAACAGGCGACAAAATTATATTAAGAGGATCATTGCCGTCGCCGGCGAGACGGTGGAAATCAGAAACGGCGAACTCTATGTAAATGACCAAAAACTGTCCCGGCAGAAACTGCCTCAGTCCACATTAGATGACATAAGAATCCAGGTCAGCCAAGCACCGCTTCAGGGAGATGTTTATGAAGAGACTAATGGTCCCGCCAAATACAAAATCTTTTTGGCCGACCACAAACCGCCCGGCGATTTCGCAAAGATGACAGTGCCCAAGCATCACTGTTTTGTCTTAGGGGACAATCGCAATCTTTCAAAGGACAGCAGGCATTTTGGCCCAATCCCGCTGGGTACAATCATAGGCAGAGCCGATTACCTGTATTTTCCAGCCAAAGACTGGTCGCGCTTCGGAAAAATAATGTAATTCTATCTGATTTCGTCGTCGATCCAGCCGAGAAGCTCCTTCAGGTCGTCGAGAGTAATATCGCCCATGTGAGCGATTCGGAAAGTCTCTTCTTTTAGCTTGCCGTAACCGTTTCCGAAAATGGTATTGTGCTTTTGCTGTACCGAACTTATCACTTCCGCAACGTTGATGCCACGTGTATTTTTAATGGTTGTCAATGTATTCGAGGCGTACTTTTCCTCGCAGAAAAGGGTGAATTTTTCCTTTGCCCAGGCCCTTACAAAATCGCCCATCTGTTTGTGACGGTCCCAGACTTTTTCCATACCCTCTTTGAGCAATCTTTCGCACTGGTAGTTCAAGGCCATAATGTGTGGAATATTCGGCGTAGTAGGGGTCTGGTTCTTCTCAGCCGATTTCGCAAAGAGTTGAAAATCGAAATAATAGCCCCGGCCGGGGACACTCTTGCTTTTCTCAAGCGCCCGGCTGCTTACAGCAGCGACAGCCAGTCCCGGTGGAATTGCAAATGCCTTCTGTACCGAAGCAAGCGCCACATCCCAGCCGAGCTGGTCGAAATGCAGGGGCAGGCCGACCATTGCACTGACCGTATCGACAAAGACAAGAACATCAGGATACTTGGCCTTCATCATTTCACTGACTTCATAAAGCGGATTCGTCAGGCCTGTGCTTGTCTCGTTGTACACAAGAGTGACGGCGGCGTATTTGCCGGTAGCGAGTTTTTCATCAATCATTTCAGACAGAACAGGCTTGCCCCAATCGACCTTCAGCTCATCAACGTTTCTGCCGCAATCCCTGGCCACATCTGCCCATTTGTCGCTGAAGGCGCCACAGCAGGTACACAGAACAGTCTCGTCGAAGCCGACGCAATTACGAATAGCCGCCTCCCAAATCCCGGAAGCTGAGGACGTGAACAAAAAGACGTTCTGTTCGGTGAACAGTATCTTCTTCAGCATATCAACCGTTTCGCCGTGAAGCTGGGCATACTCTTTGCCACGATGCCCCAGTGTCGGCCGTGCAAGCTGCTGAAGGACATCGTCATTTACCTTAACCGGGCCGGGAATAAATAACCTTGGTGGATTTTTCCAATCTGCCATATTATCTCCTGCTAAAAACTACAGTTTGCTAATCGTCAAGCCTGTATTCATTTTCGGATAAAAATAAGTCGATTTCTGCGGCATCTTTTCACCGGCGTCGGTAACCATCACAAGCTGCTGCATCTTCGGCGGATTCACAAAAAACGCTATTTGTTTGGCGCCGGTGCCGACTTTAGCAATCAACTCATCAATTGCGTTTCCGGTATCTTTGACATATTCGATGTAGCTGCCGCGTGCCAGCTCTTTCTCGCCGATTCCCAAAAGCTTTTCGAGTACCAGCTTATGTAATACAGAAACATCAAGCGACTTCCAGGCACTGCTCATACCCGAAGCAACCGAATCCATCGCCTGCTTATCTTTCAAAACAGCTACGTAGAAAGCTTCATTGCCGCCATAAATTCCGAAGGCGTTTCTATTCTCGTCATGCACCCTTTCCATCATTGCAGACATTTCCTGTCTGGCATCAATCTTGGCCGCCGGTGTTTCAAAGTGAAATTCGGTGATGTCGAAGTTCTCTTTGAGGTCCTCTATGAGCCTTCCAAACTGCAAATTTTCAAGATTATCAACAAGACGATGAGTAGCTAAAATCGCCAAACCTTCGCTGAGCATATTAACAAAAGCAGTCATCAGATACATATCTGAATGATTGTTGGTTTCTCTGTAGTAATTCAAAGCCGTCTCATAACGATGATGGCCGTCTGCTATGATACAGTCTTTATCGACCATCATTTCGATAATTGCCTTGATGTTGTCCCTCGCAGTTACAGCAAAGAGTCGGTGTCGAACATTTTGTTCATCCGTATAATCAAGCAGAGGTTGTTCCTTGGCGACTTTTTTAAAGATTTCATCTGCGATTTTCTTCCGGTCTTCGTAAAGCATAAAGACCAGACCAAACTCTGTAATAGTTGCTCTTTTAAGATTAAGCCGGTCGATCTTAGGCTCATCAAGCGTTTTCTCGTGAGGCTTGACGTGCCCGGACGGGCCGAATTCTTCGAGCCTGGCCAGGGCGATGAAGCTGCTGCGCTGAAAATGATTGCCCGCCACCTCGAAATCCTGAACATAAGCGTAGATGGCTTCTGCTGAATCCTGTTTTAGGACGCCTTTCTCTATCCAGGTTTTGAGATAGTGGGCGGCCCTTGTGTATTGATTATTGCCTTCATTATCAGAAGAGGTGGTTTTGCCTTTGATTATGCGAACAATATTATACTCATTTTTATCATAAAGCTGCTCCTGCTGCACAGGACTGATAACATCATACGGAGGAGAAATGCAGTTGCCAACCTCGCCAACAACTCCTGCATCAAACCTAAATGCTTTGAAAGGCTTAACTTCCATTATCACCGCCTATTTATCCTTTCCTTTCTTCTAATATCAATCTTCAGGCTTTCTTATAATAATTAACGAAATTTACAAAGGCGAGAATGGTACTAAAAATATAACTACTTGTCAACGGCGTTGTGAGAATCATTCCGATTATTATGATTTTTTTCAGCCTTCTCTGCGGCAGGGATACAATATCCGGTCCGGCCGGTTTTGTCATGGAGTTCTTTTTAAAAACAATAAATAAGCTGTCGATGCGACCGGGCTGTCCGGAAAGATGGTGGGAGCGAGAAGGGCATTAAGATGCTGAGGCTCGTTTTTCTTCCAGATACTGATTGATAGCAGCGGCGGCGATCCGGCCCTGACCCATTGCCAGGATCACGGTGGCGGCGCCGAGGACGATGTCTCCACCGGCATAAACGCCTTCCAATGAGGTTTTACAGTTTTCATCTACGATGATATTGCCCCATTTATTGAACTCCAGGCCGGGTGTGGTCTGGCGAATCAACGGATTTGCATTATTGCCAATCGCAATAATTACGGTATCAACATCGATTTGGAACTCCGAGCCTTCAATGGGCAGAGGCCTTCGCCGGCCGGATTCGTCCGGTTCGCCAAGCTGATACTTGAGACATTCAATGGCAGTTACCTGGCTATTTTCATCGCCGATGACTCGTTTCGGACTTTGTAATATATGAAATTCAATGCCCTCCTGCTTTGCATGGTGGACTTCTTCAATTCGAGCAGGCATTTCCTTTTCAGTTCTTCGATAGACCAAATAGACCTTCTTCGCTCCGAGCCTGACGGCCGTTCTGGCTGAGTCCATAGCAACATTGCCGCCGCCAACAACGGCTACTTTCTTAGAGCGAGCGATCGGGGTATCGGCACCGGAGCCGAAGTCGTATGCCTTCATAAGATTTGCACGAGTGA
>JAOUFU010000305.1 GCA_029858035.1 Phycisphaerae bacterium | reverse complement strand
GCTCCTCGAGTGTTTTCAGCAGGGCGTTGAAGGCAGAAGTAGTAAGCATGTGCACTTCGTCGATAATGTAAATCTTGAACCTTGCACGCGCGGGCCGATATATGGCATTCTCACGAAGCTCGCGAATTTCATCGACTCTATTGTTGGATGCGCCGTCGATTTCGATGACGTCGATATCGTCGCCGAGGTTGACGGCGGTGCAGCTTTCACACTTGCAGCACGGCTCATCAGTGGGTGCGTCGGAGGCCAGGCAGTTTAGCGATTTTGCCAGGATGCGCGCCATAGTGGTTTTGCCGACGCCGCGGGTTCCTGCAAACAGGTATGCATGCGCGACCCGGCCGGTCTTTATCGCGTTCTTTAACGTCCGGGCGATGGGGTCCTGACCGATGACGTCATCGAATGTCTGCGACCTGTATTTCCTCGCGAGTACCGTATACATATTTAAATGATTAAGGATTACTGGTTAAGGATTATTTGACGGCAAGCTCTTCTTCCGGAATAAATTCTGTGCTTCTGTTCTTTGTTGTTTTTCTTGAAGTTACAAAAATAGCTGTTAATTCTTTTCCTTCCTGAAGCAGGTCGGCGACCTGTTTTTCACTGAGTAACTTTTCTTCGATAATAAACTCCATCCAAAAGCAGGATTCATCAGCTTCTTCTATGACGATGCTCAGCTTGGAAACAAAATCCGGCCTTGATTGTGCAACGCAGGCGGCCCGATAGTTGGCAGCTACGGAGGTAGAACACTTGATGAACTGCTTTCTAATATGGCTGCATAAATCATTCTTTGGCAAGGCAAGACATAGTTTTACACAGCGATGTGCAAATTCTTTGGTTCTGTTTTTTAAGTCCTTTTCTTTCATTTGTGCTATTAGATTCGATAATCATTAATCATTTATCAATAATCATTCAAAAGGTGGCCGGGTTGACCCACAGCACAGCCGGGCAACACGCTTATGGCTGCTCGGTTCCCCGCCTGACCAGGTTCGCGGGCCCAGCCTGCATGGGACCCGGCCACTAATTTGACTATTGATTATTAACTATACTCCAGTACGGAGGTAGTATAGCACAGAAGACGGCAATTGCCAGAAAAAGATTTTCGATTGGCGGTTTTTGGCCGAATTTGCCAAGATTGGGCCGGCGATTTTTCTGGACAAGGGCGTTTTGATTCGATAAAATAACTGAGATAATTAACAGGTATCTTTTTTGGGAGGGCAACAATGGACGGGAAATCGAATCGAAGTTTCCGGCCGGTAATGGCGGTTTTTACGAAGGAGATGTGGAGGCGATTTTGGAGAAAAGATTGTAATGTTTTCGACACAATTTATGGAGCGAAAAAATGAGAGATAAAATTCTATACGGTTTGGCAATGTTGTTCATAATGGCAGGCCCGGCGTTGGGCGGAACGGTGCGATATGGGTTCGTGGAGGCCCAAAGCACTGTCCTTCAAACCGGAGGCTTTGCCGGGGTCCATATAACGTATTCGGTCGCGGGCCGGTTCGTGTTAACTGTGGATTTCAACGCGGGCGCGGCCTCATTCGACGAAGTCTATGCAACTTTGAGCGAGATCGGCTTGTCGCATACGCAGAGCCTAAATGAGCTTTTTAATATGACCGGGCTTGTCGGCACCGTTATAAGTGATACCCAAATCCACTTTGTTGGCAAGACCACAGAGTCTACACCGGTCGATGTCAATCTTATGGTGACCCTCGCAGATGGTTTGGTCGAGATAACCGGCGGAACGGAACCGGGTTGCTGTGACTTTTTCATCTATACTATAGACGCCCTTGCGGTCGAGTCTACAAAGACAATTTATGTCGATGTGGATTCGAACGGCATAAACGACGGCTCATCATGGGCGGATGCGTATAACTATTTACAGGATGGGCTGATGATGGCATCAGCCGGAGATGAGATTCGGGTGGCCCAGGGGACCTACAAACCCGATGATTTCGTCCTCAGCGACAGGCCGAATCTGGGCCGAATGGAAACCTTCCAGCTCAAGAACGGCGTGGCTATTAAGGGCGGGTATGCCGGATTCGGCGAACCAAAACCAAACGCGCGGGATATCGAGTTGTATGAGACAATCCTGAGCGGTGACCTAAATGCCAACGATCCTGAGGTCGAGGATGCCTGTGACTTAATCGCTGATCCGTGTCGGGCTGATAACTGCTACCACGTGGTTACCGGCAGCCTGGAAGGTTCCACAGCAGTACTCGACGGCTTCACCGTAACCGGTGGAAATGCGAACTGGGAACCGCCTTGGCCCTATGATCACAGGATGAGAGGTGGTGGGATGTCCTGCGGCGCAGGCAGCAGTCCCACAGTGACTAACTGCCTGTTCCATGGCAATTCGGCTATATGGGGTGGGGGGATGTACATCGGTGGTGGGATGTACATCGGTGGTGGGATGTACATCGGTGGCGGCAGACCGATACTGACCACCTGCACATTTCGGGCCAATGCCGCTGAACGCCATGCTGGTGCGCTTGAGGTCGATGATGTCTATATGTCTATTAACAACTGCGCCTTTATCGGCAATTTCGCCGGGGTGAACGGCGGGGCAGTGTGGAACTTCGACGCCGCACCTGTCTATGTCAATTGCATCTTCAGTGGGAACACCGCAGGGGAAGAGGGCGGTGCAATATGGAACGTCGATAGTAGCTGGTACACCTTCATCAACTGCACGCTCGCTAACAACACGGCGGCCAATCTGGGTGGGGCGATCAACAGCGACGAGTGGCCGATTCTGACCAACTGTATCCTCTGGAGTAACCGCGATGACAGTGGTATGGGTGAATCGGCCCATGTGCACGCTTACTACGGACCACCGGCTGTCAACTACTGTTGCGTCCAGGGATGGACGGGCGATTTAGGCGGAACCGGCAACATAGGTGATGATCCGTGTTTCGCTAACGTCGATACAAGTGATTATCATTTGAAATCGCAGGCGGGGCGATGGGAGCCGAATAGCGAAACATGGGTGCAGGATGAAGTAACGAGTTCGTGTATCGATGCGGGTGACCCAATGGATCCGATTGGGCTTGAGCCGTTTCCCAACGGCGGCATAATTAATATGGGAGTGTATGGCGGGACGGCTGAGGCCAGTAAATCATATTTTGGCCGGCCGGTCTGTGAAACGATTGTGGCGGGCGATGTAAACGGCGATTGTATAGTGAATTTCCTGGATTTTCGAATTATGTCGTTGCACTGGCTGGAAGATAATAATCCGCCCCCGCCGGGATAACATGCGGGCGTGTAGGTTTCGTAGATGCATCGCAGTGACAAAGAAATCTGTCCCGTTGTATATTCGATTCGCTATTTCAAATCCCAAAGACATGTTTAGTTCAGCATGCCCGGCCCTTCAAAATGGATGGCGATTATGACCAGTTCCCATAAGCCCTAAAACATTTACCTAACTTTTAATTTTACAGAAACATATCGAGGCATACATTGGGAGGGATTCTTTTCCAGAGGACGGCAAAAAGCAAGGAGTCTGTTTCGCTATCAGCAGGGATTTCTAAAAGGATGAAATTTTTTTTTATCGTCGGGCTTGACAAATGGGGGGCAATATTCTATTGAGTATCCTCTGCTCGGTTGGAATAATCGAAGTTTTAGTCAATATTAGGATTGTAAGGGGTTTTAGTATGAAGGTAAGAATCGAAGATACCTGCACCGCGTGCGGGCTGTGTGTGGATACCTGTCCTGACGTTTTCGAGATGGCCGATGATATTGCACAGGTTATAGTGGATGAGGTGCCTGAGGGCCTCGAAGATGATGTTCGGCAGGCGGCTGAAGAATGTCCATCTGAATCAATTATTGTCGAATAACGATATTTTAGTGGTTAGTTGTTAGTATTTAAGATTTGGATTGCTTCGCTGCCCAGGCAATGACCGTAAAAGTTGTTCGTAATGGCAGAGGGAACGCTGTAACTGTAACGACGGAGGCGGGTATTTCGATGACGAAAGCGACGAAGTGCGCTATCCACTACCTCTTGAAAGCTCCCTGCTTCTTTCGCACGCCTTCTTAATAGCAGTGTCTACCATAGGGCCGAATTTGCCTTCGGTAAAAACCTTAAATGCCGCTTCGGTTGTTCCGCCGGGCGTGGCGACCTTTTTTACAAGCTTGGCCGGGGTATCACCTTCGGCCGCTGCCTTCTCAGCTAATATCGTGGCGCCCTTGCCCGTCTGCAATACGAGATCTCTGGCTATATCTTCCGGAAGACCAAGTTCAATACCGGTTTTTATCATCTCGTCTATCAAAAGGAAAAAGTAAGCAGGACCCGACCCGCTGACCGCTGTAATCGCGTCCAGCAGAGATTCGTCCTCAATCACCACGGCTTCACCGACCGAAAGGAAAATCAATCGTGCTATTTCCACCCTTGTTTTTGCTTTATCATTTGCGAATAACGCGCTGGCTCCCTCATCCACCCACGCCGGCATGTTCGGCATAACACGAACGATTGCCACATCGCCAAGCTCGGCGGAAATATTATTAGTATGGATCCCGGCTGCGATGGATATCACAAGGGCGTCTTCCTTGATAGCGCCTTTGATGCTCTGCATGGCATCGATCATGTTCTGTGGTTTGACGCTCAATACCAGAATATCCGCTTTCGATGCCAATTCGGCGTTGTCCTCAGCCACCCTTACACCATAGTGCTCGCGAAGGTATTCAAGTCTTTCGGGCCTGATATCACTGACAAAAACCTTGCCGGGCCTGTAGACATTGGCCTTGAGAACACCGTTTATCATGGCCTCAGCCATGTTCCCGCTGCCGATAAAACCTATTGTGTCCACCTGATTCTCCTTGTTAAAATTGGCCGCCCCCCGCCGTCATCCCGAGCGAAGCCGGGGGATCTCACTTTACATTTTGTTTATATAAACTTACAATTTCAGCAGTACCTTTTATTTTATTAAATATTACAGACAATTGTGGAGAATTGCAATGCAAAAACAAGTTGAATATGCAGAAGCGATAAAGACCAAGTACCCGGAGCAGGTGGTAATCGCTGTCGCCAGGGACAAGGCCGACCGCCCCAATCCCGTTACATTGGGCTGGACGATGATTGTATCAGGCAAGCCGCCGATGATGGCGATAGCGGTGGCAAAGAAGCACTACTCCATCGGAACCATCAGGCACTCCAAGTGCTTTACGATTGTGTATCCATCGTCTGATATGTCGGATGCCGCCTTATTTTTCGGCTCAAGGTCCGGCCGGGACGTTGATAAATTGGCCGAATTCGACTGTAAGACCGAACCTGCCAAAGAAATCGATTCGGTCCTCCTTTCCGATGCCGTTGCCAATTTTGAATGTACGCTGAATTCGGAAACCGAGGCCGGCGACCATATAATCTTTGTCGGCGAGATTGTCTGCTCGCACGTCAATACCGGGCCGAAGAAGCGGCTGTATACCATCGGCCCGGGACACAAATTAGGCCCCGCCTCCTGAAAAATGGATGGGTGGCAGCCTGTTATTCGTAGCGAAAATCAAAGTTGTGTTTATCAAAAGAAAGCTCAAATTTGCTGTTGATAAGTTGTTGAAGATTGTGCTAATATCCTTATAATTTCAGAAAATCTTAAAAATGGACTGAAATACTAAATTATG
>JAOUFU010000303.1 GCA_029858035.1 Phycisphaerae bacterium | reverse complement strand
CTGAAGGAAATCACGTCGTGTTATATTGCGGTGTTTTGTCATAATAGGGTCTCCTATTGTTAATGAATTTCTATCGTAATAAGAGAAGTTCGAAAACCTCACTCAAACAGCGCGGGTAGGTAAAGATTGCTGCCAGCCAACGCTCGTAAAATTATTACATATATGCCTATAAAATGCAAGGATATAACAAAAAGCGATTTACCAGTCCGGAGCACAGAAAAGATTGAAAATTATTTGAGAAACGGTTACATTAGTAGAAGACAAAGCCCTAAATTCAAACTTGGATACTATGAAACTTGGATTGTTGAATATCTTGATAGTTTCGGGCATCGTGGCCGTTTTGGCCGGTCAGCCTGCCTGTTTTGCAGCTACCTTTGAAATTCACCCGGCAATCGTGGATTCCAGTGAAGAGTTTGAAAACATCGCAAACTCACTCAAACCCGGTGATGAGCTTATTTTGCATGGAGGCGTTTATTCCCAAAATGGCCGTCGTGCCGTGACCGCTAAAGGGACTCCCGAAAAACCTATCGTTATTCGCGCTGCAGACGGCGAATCCCCGCTGCTCACCCGTCCCGTAGATAACATCGATAAGCATAATAATATCGAGTTCGTCGATTGTTCCTATCTGACCATTCGAGGAATCAGATTAAAGGGAGGCAGCTCCGGTGTTAGGTTCATTCGGGGCCACCATATCACATTTGAAAACTGTGAGATTTTCGAGACCGGTAATAACGCACTGACAATGAATAGTGGAAACTGTGATGCCTTTATAATCCGAAAAAACCATATCCATCACACAGGCTTAAGCAAGAGGGGTGCAACCGAAGGAGAAGGTATGTATATCGGCTGCCATTCCGGTTCATGTCGAACGACCAATACTTTGGTTGAAGGCAACTACATTCATCATTTACGCAGCACAAGCAACGGCGGAAACGACGGCATCGAAATCAAAGTCGGCTCGTACAACAATACTGTCCGCAACAATGTCATCCACGATACGAACATCGGCAGGCAATATCCGGGCATCTTCGTGTATGGTGGCGGCAAAGGCATCAACATCGTTGAAGGAAACGTCATCTGGAACGCCGGTGAAGGGATTCAGGTGGTTTCCGATGCCATTATACGAAATAACATTATTTTTAATTGTGCGGTAACCGGCATCACAGCAACTCCGCACGCCGCCATGCCCAAGGTGCGCAATGTCAGGATTGTTAATAATACCATCGTCAATCACCCCAGAGGCAGAGGCATCCGGATTCGGTGGGGCGGGGCGCCCGATATGATTTTCAGTAATAACGCTGTTTATTGCCCCGATTCCATAGCCGTCGATGCATCCGGAGTCACAAATGCTGTCTTCAGTGCTAATTACGTTGAGGGTCGTTTGGTTGGTGTAGAAATTGATAATTCTTGTTTTTATGATGGAGCAAGCACTACACGCACCTTTGGTGAACCTGATAAAAAGAACTATTGGCCCAAACCGGGTTCGAATCTAATCAATAACGCCGACCCGGTCTTCGCTCCAAAGCTGGATTTCAACAACACTGCCAGAAAACCTCCTTTTGATGTCGGCGCCTATGAAACCGAGGCACAAGCAACAAATCCCGGCTGGCAAATAAAAGCCGGTTTCAAAAAGTGAGATTGAACAGGCCCCGACGGATTATCTATATTAACAACACCTCTCGTATTCTGCAGTACGCGTAGCTACACCAAAAAACACCCCCCAATTATTGGAAAAATATTTGCTAAAATCCTCAGAGTGCTTATAGTATAAGTCAAAAGTGCATTGTGCATGTTGGACAGCCTTGATTTTCTCGCTAAACGGGCAGCCAAAGCAAAATGACATGGAGAACATATTCACGGATTGGCCCTATGAGACAGATTTCGCGAAGGTCATTTCTAAAAAGAGGTATGGTCGCTGCTACTACAGCGGTGGTTGTACCATATGCCATCCCGTCATCGGCGATGGGCAAAGACGGCACTGTTGCCCCCAGTGAGAGAATCACTATGGGAGCTATCGGCCTGGGCGGGCAGGGAATGCATAATCTGCGAAACTTTCTGACCTGTGAAGACCTCCGAATTTTAGCCGTCTGCGATGTAGATACGAATCATCGGCTCGGGGCCAAAAAGACGGTGGATTCCGCATACGGCAACAAGGACTGTTCAGCTTACAACGATTTTCGCGATATACTAATTCTCAGGGACATTGATACTGTGCTGATAGCAACGCCGGACCACTGGCATGCCGTTATTGCCATTGAAGCGGCAAAAGCCGGCAAGGACATGTATTGCGAAAAACCAATTTCTCTGACTATTGCTGAGGGCAGGGCGGTTGCCGATACAATGAAACGGTTTGGGACTGTATATCAGTCCGGCACCCAACGACGCAGTAATGGCTGCTTTCGTTTTGCTGTGGATATTGCTCAAAGCGGTATGCTCGGCCGGCTTCATACCCTGCATTGCTACTATCATAACGGTCCGACTTGCCCTCCACAGAAGCCCGAACCCGTTCCGGAAGGCTTTGACTACAACAGATGGCTCGGACCTGCTCCTTTTGAGCCGTACACACCCAGGCGGTGTCATGGCAGTTTTCGTTGGTTATACGACTATTCCGGAGGACAAATGACTGATCTCGGAGCGCACTTCAACGACCTGGCTCAGTGGGCGCACGACAGTCAATATACCGGGCCTACAGAGTACGAAGGTTGGGCCCGGTTTCCCAAAGACGGTCTGTTTAATACGCCGGTGCAATTTGAGGTCACGGCAGCATATCCTGACGGGGTAAAGATGATCCTTCATGACGAGAGTGAGCCAGGCAGGGGCCCCAGAGGAAACAAATTCGTCGGGACCGAAGGTTGGGTCAGTGTTGATGACACCGGTAAAATCACCGCATCAAGCAAAGCCATTATGCAGAAAGTCAACTTCATTCAGAGAGGCTATGAGTTCATGACTGGCCACCACCGGAACTTCCTCGATTGTGTCAAAACGCGGGCGCTCCCAATAGCGCCTGCCGAGGTCGCCCAACGCTCGACAACGACCTGTCATGTTGCCAATATCTGCTTACGGCTGGGTAAAAAAGTCCGCTGGAATCCGGAAACTGAAAGATTTGTTAATGACACAGAGGCAGACAGGATGCTCGCAAGGTCTATGCGAGGGCCCTGGTACTTATGACAAAAAAGTAACTTTAATATGGAGAGTAAATTATGAAAAAAATATCAATTAGCTCATGGGCATATATAATCGGTCCGTATGTGGACGACCCTGTCAGAACTGGCCCACGAGAAGGCAAAGCAATAGCTATCATGAACGCTACTATACTGGAAAGGAGCTAAAGATGAGTTCGGATACCCTCCCCAAACTTCACAACGCCATGTGGCCCGGGCTGGTCGGCAAAGGAAATGAACCGGGCCAGGAGCCACCAATCAGTCTCGAACGGATGCTCGAATTGACCGCCGGCGCGGAGGTGAACGGCCAGAAGTTCGACGGGATTGACTACTTCCTTTTCCTGCCGCACACCGATCCTAACGCCAGCGACGACGAACTGAAGAATATCGCCGACCTTATTCAGGGGTATGGTTTTAGCGTCGGCTCGCTTGTCGCCCCGGTTTGGCCTGGCACGGTTGGCGATTCGGCGATGGGGGATGCAGCGGCTCGCGAGAAATTTCTCAGCGCCGTGCGCATGGCATGCCGCATCGCCGGCGTGTTCAACGAGCATGGTGTGCGCAAGTACGGCGTGATCCGGATCGACTCGGCGGAGTTCGGCGTCGAAAAATGGCGCAAAGACCCAAAGACGAACACTGCGAAAATCGCCGAGACGTTCCGCGAAGCGGCCAAAATCGCCGTCGATCACGGCGAACGCCTTGCCGCCGAGGGCGAGATCTGCTGGGCCGGCTTGCACAGTTGGAAGGACACACTTGATCTCCTTGAAGCCGTCGGAATGCCGGAGGCGCTTGGCTTCCAGGCTGATATGGCCCACACGTACCTGTTTTTGATGGGCTACAATGCGCCGGAGCACGCACTGTTGCAGCCCGGCTATTCAGAAGAGGAGTTCTACGCCGCCTACGAAACGATGGTCGACAAGCTGCGGCCCTGGACGATCGACTTCCACGTGGCGCAGAACGACGGCGAAGTGCACGGTGCTGGTTCGCACGACAAGACGGGCAAACACTGCCCGGCCGGCGACCCCAACGGCAAGCTCGACATCGTCCGCTGCGCCGGCTACTGGCTTAAGGACGCCGCGGCGCGTGGTATCCAACACATCTGCTGGGATGGGTGCATGTTCCCCAACGCGATGCTCGAAGCGCAGGCTACGTGGAACGAGATCCTCGATGTGATGCTCAAAGTCCGGGCGGCACACGGGTGGACGTCTTAGTTGTGAATTCGGAATTGGTGCTTCAGGGGTCCCCAAACGCAATCTTTCGCGTTTGGGGAAGCCCTTCATATATGCTTCTTTTAGCTTAAGAACTTGAATAAGGAGTCACGAAAATGACTAAAAAACTTAATATTGGCCTCATCGGCTACGGCTTTATGGGCCGTACCCACTCAAATGCCTACAACAGGGTCACCAACTTCTTTGATGTCCCCTACGAGCCGGTTCTTTATGTTGTCTGCGGATTGGTGGAGGCCGAGGCCAGGGTCTTTGCCGAGAAGTGGGGCTACAACTCGTATACTACCGACTGGCATAAGGTGGTCGAAGATGAAAAAATCGACGTAGTGGAAATCTGTGTGCCGAACAATCTGCACGCCGAGATAGCCATCGCAGCGGCCAAAGCCGGCAAGGCTATCGTTTGTGAAAAACCCTTGGCCCTGAACGTCCAACAGGCCGAAGAAATGGTTAAGGCTGTAGAGCAAGCCGGTGTGCCCAACCTCGTTTCATTCAACTATCGCAGGGTGCCCGCCGTGACGTTGGCCAAGCAGCTAATCGACGAAGGTCGGCTGGGAAAGATTTTTCACTACCGGGCCAATTTCCTGCAGGACTGGACCATCTCAACAGAGGTGCCCCAGGGTGGGATGGCCACATGGCGGCTCGACGTCAAGGCTGCCGGCTCAGGTGTGACCGGCGACCTGCTGGCACACTGTATAGATACGGCCATGTGGCATAACGGGCCCATTACCGATGTCTGTGGTATGACGGAGACCTTTGTCAAAGAACGTATGCACGCTGAAACGGGCAAGGTCGAGCCCGTTGGTATTGACGACGCGTGCACCTTTATTTGCCATTATGACAACGGCTCGCTGGGAAACTTCGAGTCCACTCGCTACGCGCGGGGTCACAAGGCCCTTTATACATTCGAGATAAACGGCGAAAAGGCCTCCATTGCATGGGACCTCCACGACCTTCATCGTCTCAGCTACTTCGACCACAGTGACGATTCGATTGTACGGGGCTGGCGATCGATTCACGTCACGGATAGCGACATGCCATACATGGATAAATGGTGGGTCCCAGGTCTGCAGATTGGATACGAGCACACCTTTGTACACCAGGCGGCTGAATTTTTACAGAACCTGGCCGAGGGCAAGTCGACATCGCCGGACTTCCGCGAAGCCCTTGCAACGCAGTATGTTTGTGATGCAGTGCTAACGTCAGCGAAAAATAAAACATGGGAAAAAGTTA
>JAOUFU010000304.1 GCA_029858035.1 Phycisphaerae bacterium | reverse complement strand
ATGGTCGGGCCGAAGGCTCCATGAATTTTCTTCCGCGAAGAAGAACACTTCACTTGGTTCTCTGACTTCGTTGACTTTCAGTACACCTCCATCGTTCGTGGTGCCCAGATATCCATTCATCGTATAGCTGTATTGGGGTCTGATATCTATATCGCCGTTGTGGTCAGGATTTTCACACCCTCTCGAACGTGCATAGCGCCGAAAGGTCGGACAAGGCCTAATACCCATCTCGCCGATATATTCCCACATCTTCCCCCTGTACTCCGGTGATGTACCCATTATTCTTCCGCCTGGGGCCATGGCCTGATCATGCCAGCGGCATCCTATCGGATGGTCTGCGCTGTCCGATTTCTTCGTGTAGAGCCATTCATTTGCTTCGGGGAAGACTCCGTCGTTATCATCCAGATATTGTAGTCCGTCTATGCTGTAATTTCTTAGATAGGACATACAAATTGAAACTGTAGCCATACTCCGAGATCTCTCCAGTGCCGGCATAAGAAGCGCAAGCAGTAGTACGATGATAAGTATCACGCATAGTAATTCCCAGATGGTAAAGCCTCGTTTGGACTTCATAGCGATATTATTGATCATAATCGGCAACTTTCCCGAATAGCGTCTCTGTTCTTCGCTTTTCACTAATAATTATGACCGTGCATCTCTTTTCGTAAATATGCCATTTAGTTCAGCGTCATGTTCTTATCAAGGCTGTCAATCCCGCTGCCTTAAATCCCATTATATCCGTTATTGTCACCAAAGAAAAGAAAAAAACGGAAATTGCACTGCAAAATCAAATATGGATTTACTCATCTGCTGTCTAAGAGATTTTTTTCTGGCAAACAGCATTCACTACCATATAAAATAAACAAAATTGAAACGTAAATATGGCTGAGTAGTTTGGCAGGGCGTGCACTGCACACCAAAGACTGCTTTATAAAAACATTGGGTCGATTATGTCTCAAAAATTAAGATTTCTAACTGTAAGCCTTATTCTGTTCCTTTCTTCCGGCTGTGCCGTAAATCCCATTACCGGTGAAGAGGAGTTCATGCTAATGGGTGAGCAGCAGGATGTGGCTATAGGTAAAAAATACGCTCCTGAGCTTGAAAAACAAATGGGCGGTAAAATTGACAATGCAAGCATCCAGAATTACGTCAACTCGGTCGGTCAGAAAGTCGCCAACGTCAGCCACAGAAGGAGCTGGAACTATCAATTCGTGGCCCTGGAAGACGATATGATTAATGCCTTTGCATTGCCGGGCGGATATATCTTTATTACAAAGGGGTTGCTCAGCAAATTAACTACAGAATCTCAGTTGGCCTCGATACTCGCCCACGAAACGGCCCACGTTGTTGCCCGCGACACCGCCGTACTTATGAGTCGTGAGATTGGCATAAGCATTTTGCTCTCAGCCGCCATTTCTGATAGCACGTCAAGCACTGCTCGAACCGCCGCAGACCTCACACGCCAGATCATCGGATTCCGGTTCAGCAGGAGGGATGAGAAGGATGCAGATTTGGCCGGCCTCGATTACATGGTCCGCGCAGGATATGACCCCAACGGTATGGTTGAGACTATGCAGATTCTCGAAAGCCAGCAGAAGGAGCGCCCAATCGAATTCTTTTCCACGCACCCGAATCCCGAAAACCGGATAGCATATCTGAAGTCAAGGATTGGTTCAAGATATCGAAAAAGAGAAGGTTTGAGAATAGGAAAAGAAGACTTTCGCTCCGCCGTCCTGTCCCACATAAAGAAAAACTGATTCTCAGGAGCTTCTATTTACATATAAGCGGCGGCTTAAATTTCTGTCGGCTCGATTTGCGCCATCTGCAGAAGCTTTCCTGGTTCCTCAGGCATGCCCGTACGTGCCGAAAGATAGGCCGAATCAATCACGGCCATATTCGTTAGATTCTCCCTTCCGCTGCTGCAAAGCTTGTTATTGGCGGGTTGTAGTATACTCAGCGCAAAATTCTCCAGCATAGCCCTATACCGCCCCGACTCATCATCGAAGTTCAATTTCTTACTCTTGCCGCTGATAACATCCCTGGTAACAAGCTGCTTATTGGTTACAGTTAAGATTTTATCTTTACCGTAAATCTTCAAAAATTCCTCCTCCGGCCCGGTCTCACTTCGACGCGATGCTATCAGGTTGCCGCTCATTGTATCGCTGAATTTCATCGTTACTACCGACGTGTCCTCCGTCAGATACAATCGCTGTTGTCTGTCTCCCGCTGCGCTCGTGTTCAGCGAGTAGACTTGCTCGGGCGTACCGAAATTCAGGATTATCTCGTCTATCATCTGGTAGCAATTGTGCAGCAGCACTCCGCCGCCCGCCAGTTTCGGGTCTGTCTGCCACGCCGGATGTTTCTTCTGACCGGAACCGCAAAATGCCCTTATCAAAAATACGTGCTTGATGTTACCTTCTCGCGCGATATCGCGAAGCTCGAGATAGCTCCGGGCGAACCTGCAGGGATTGCCGACAGCAATTTGTATATCTTCTATTTCAGCAAGGTGAACGAGTTCCGCCGCCTCCTCAAAATTCCTCGCGACAGGAGCCAGCTTGAGGATATTGATTTTCTTCTTGGCCGCCATCCGCACATATTCATCGCAGGTATGCATGGCCGCGGCGACCAGCAGACAGCCTACATTACTCCTGTTCTTGTGGTTGTTCCCGGCTTCTCCCTCTTCGACGTTCTCTCTGTCTTCACTGCTTTTTCTGTCATTAACTCTTTTCTCATCTTCGCTCCGAAGGCCCGAATCCATCACTGATATCAATTGACGGTAGTCGTCATAAGAGGCACATTGGTATCTGTCAGCGACTTTCTCCGCAAGCCCGCCGTCTTTGTCGGCCACCGCGACAATCTCGAAATGCCCCAACTCGCTCGCCGCTTCCAGCAGGAGCAGGCCCTGCTCATTAAGGCCCAGCACCGCGGTTTTCAATTTCCCTTCGCTCATCTTATTGCCGTCCTTGAATTTACCTTTTACTTCCATTTTGTAACACAGATTATCCTACTGCTGATTTTACATATCTCTGTCTGAAATGTAACTATAAAAAAAGGCGATTTTCAGGCAGCCAACCTGTACCCGTGAAAAGAGAAACCGCTTTTTCACGCCCTTTGGGCCTAATCCTGGATGGGGATACCGAAACTCAATTTTTAATTTTTTTAATTATTTTTTAATTTATTTTTATTGGACGGCCCTCAACCTCCTTTGTATAATAGTACAAAGTTGAGTATGTTCTCGGGTCTCTCAGGAATATGCTCGTGAAAAAAAAGAGAGACAAATAGTATGGTCCTTTATAAGGCCAAAAGGAGTAATATTGTGGGTACAGGTACAGTAAAATGGTTTAACGGAAAAAAAGGTTTTGGATTTATCACTCCGGATGATGGTGGCGATGATTTGTTCGTGCATCACTCGGAAATAAAGACCGAAGGATACGCCACTCTCAACGAGGGGCAGAAGGTGGACTATGAGATTGGAGAGGGCAAAAAAGGCCCTTGCGCCACCAACGTTATCCCCAGCTGATCCAAAGCGACAAACCTGAAAAAACAAGGGGCTCCGAATATCACGGAGCCCCTGAAATTATTTCCCGCAAAAGCTTGATTCTCTCCAAATGAACATGCCCATCAATACGGCCGCGCAGAGATAATCCAACACCTTGTTATCCAGACCCAAGCGCAGATATAGGCATCAGGATGTTACTGAATAAGACTCCTCACATGCTCGAGAGTTTCTATGATAAGAAGATAGATTTCACTCTGTTCTTTGCAATTTCCACCGTGAGTTGCCTCCGGAAGGAGTCCCAAGGACTGTGGAGTGCTTCGTATTTCTTATTTATTCCAGATACGTTCCCCGCTGCCCGATATACGCTAATTTTTTCCCTTCCTTCGCCCCTTTAATTTATACACAACCCAGACCACCGCACCCGTAGAAATAAAAACAAAGCCCATCAATATGGAAATCGCGAATACTATTTCCCCCAAAAGCCCACGAACAAGCCAGCCGAACAATATCTCAACGGCTCCGACAATCATTAGAACGTAAGACATAAATAAAGTGAGGGGCGTCAAAGTGCGCATTTCCTGGGTTATATCCTTCCACATGGTTTCTTTTTTCCACGATGAGTCATTGCGGCTATACACTTGGAACATGTGAATCACGGTCTCTATTGATAAAGAGTCGCTTTCGTTTGCGTATACTCGGCCGAAATGATCTATATACGTGACCTCAAAACGCCCCTTTCTGCAGAACGTACTGATAGACTCTTGATCATCGATGAGTGTAACGTTGTAGGATACCTTTTTCTTCAGATTGGAAATGGCCTGGACGATATCTTTATCGTCCGGATTATCGATGATTTGAATTTTTTCAAGCTCTATTTCCAAAAGCATCTGTCAAGCCGTTCAAAAAAAACAAATACACAAACGAAATCAGTCGGCTGCGCTCAAGATGACACAGGCGATTCGAGGAAGTTCTCCACTCCTTGGTGTTTTTCTCTTTATACCCCCATGAGATTATTGTTCATTCAACTTTTGATGTATCTCTTACCCCGGGCGGTCTTCAGATTTCTTCTCATGCTGCTCATAAAACTTCATATACTTATATAAATGTCGGTTTCCGCCCCGCGAAAGTTGATAAAAAAATATAAATATGCTTCATTTATTTCGGGGAAGTTCTCTGCTCTCTGATGTTTGCCCCTTTTTACCCTGTGAGATAAAAAAGCGCTATCTTATTGGCTTTATCCAGTGAGAGGTTGTTTTTATTGCCTCAATGGGTTTTATCCCACTGGTTCATGACCGAAGATCCCCCGAAAGATGCGCCCCCGGCCTGCACGAGAAGGCTCCGAATCCATTGTCTACAATTTAACATTTGAACCTTCGAATTTGATCCCTTCGGGTTTGAGCCTCAGGGTTGAAGGCAGGGTGGTCAGCCTGTCGAACAATTACGTTTTTTCCACCGTAAGGTGTCCTGTGGAGGGCTTAGGACTTCCGATTTGTCTTCTCATCCACGAAATTCCGATAAAACCTAAGATTCCACAACGAATCAGAAATTCTGCTAACCAATCCTCCCCCACAAGTCCGCCATCAACCTGAACGAGGGGCGGGGGTTCACTAACCAATCATCGACTGTTTCAATTGCCACCGCAGAGCCCGCTGTCCATCTCGAGAGAAACTCCGCTATTTACCCCTTGTCGTGATGAATCCTCTTTTCGCAAAGTAACTGACCATTTTTTCCCTGAACACAAACTTGACTGTAGCGTTTATGAGCGTCCAATGCTATAATCTATAAGCGTGTATCCTTTCTGCGGCCATGCCGCGTTAGTTTCTGATGCGGGTAATTATACCCAACACCAGGAGACACGCTTTCATAAAATCATCCCTGCCGAGGTATACGATATAAATGCAAAGTTTTATCGGTAGAAAGCCCTTTGATTTCGCATACTTCAACCTGTGCTCTCCGGATGGAAATTGGATTTTTTAGCTATTTTTCGGATTTCCCGGTCCTCGCCGTTATTTCCGCTCAAAAAACAATCGGGGCCTATACCGAATCAATCAGTACAGGCCCCGAACTGATGCAAAATCAAAGGACCAAATAATACTAACACAAATTATGGTGTCG